>JAYVNK010000637.1:0-8203 GCA_043758475.1 Comamonadaceae bacterium
TGGAGCTTTTCAGGATAAAAACCGCAGAGCTTGGAGAGATTCGGTTCATCAAACACTGGTCTGTCCATCGCGTCGACAAAAATGGGGTCACTGCGGAAATTCGCACAAGTTTCGCTGCCGAGATAACGTGCGACGAGGCGACCGCTCCGCCAATTGACCAACTGGTTGAGAAGATGAAAGATGTTCTGATTCCCTTATCGATACTGACTCGGCAGGCCATCACGCTTCATGGCTGCCGATGGGAGAAAAAAGATGGCGTTGAAACTACGTGGTTTGATCCACTACAGCCAAATCTCGCTCCCGACATGGCGGAAGAACCCATCGAAAACCTGTGCTTTCCAAATGAATTTGAGGCACACGCGCAGTTCCTAGTTACAGGGTTTCTGGCGGCTTCTGCTGACTTGAAAGAGGCCGTGACGTTGATATCAGTAGCACTCGCGCCTCACGTCGAAATGTCGACCGGGGCAAATTTCTCCGCCTTGTTCACCGCGCTGGAGCAAGCAATTGCGTTGGAGAAACTGACGACAGAAGAAAGAAAGAAATTGAGGGAGTCAGATGATGTTCTCATTGCCGAGCTGCTCGACCTTAAAACGCGCATTGAAGCCGCAAAGGGCGCTCATTTTGAAAGCGTCGCCGCGCGAATCGCAGGGCTGGCCAAATCCGTTGAGGCTAGCGGGCCAAGCTTCAAAGTGAGATTCGAGAAGTTTGTCAGTGCCTACCCGTTTTTTGGCATTTGGATGTCAGACTTGTGGCCTTTGACGGGGACACAGAAAGCTCCAGGGTTGAAGCAAATACGTGACTCATTAGCACACGGTCTGAGACAGGAATACACCGTGCAAGCGATTGCGGTGGCTCACTGGCATTTCGCACGGCTATCTGAACGACTTGCCTTTATCCTGCTCGCCGTAGAAGTTCCAAAGGGGATAAGGTTCAACTCAGTTCTCCTAAGTCGTGACCAGTGGTACGACGGGCCATACTGGAAATCGATACGTGCAACGGCAAAGCAGAACGTCTGAAATGGTGCGCCCTATGAAGTAACGTCACGATGCTGTCATGGATGGCCAAACGAACTTCCCTGAAAACTAACCCATGAACATTGAAATCGACGACCTCACCCGCCCGGCCATCCATGCGCTGCTCAATGACACCGCGTTGCGTCGCCACGGCGCCGGGCGGGCCATCCTCGCCCACATCATTGACGTGGCCCGGTCCCGGTCTTACGCCCGCCTGAGCCTGGAGACCGGCTCCATGCCAGGCTTCAAGCCCGCCCAAACCCTCTACCAGAGCGTTGGCTTCACCTTCTGCGGGCCGTTCGGTGATTACGTGGACGACCCGAATGGTGTTTTCATGACGCTGCGGCTGTAGCGGGGGGACCAACGCGCTTGCTTGGTGGGCGAAGCGGTAAGCAGCGTGCACATGTGCTCCGGTTCACTCGCGCAGATGTGTTTGTAGCGTGCTGCCTTGACTGGCGCGACCACGATGGATTGCCCACCCTGCGTTGCAGCATTCGCGAATTGGCCCTGCGCCCGTGTACCCACTGCTCGGCGCCTTTCTGGGTCTAGTTTTGCCGTTAGGAAAGCAACGCAGCCATTTTCAGCGACTTTTGACAGTAAAAATAACCTCTAGCCCCCGTCTATTATGCATAAGCAGCTATAAATTAAATAGTGATTGCCAAATATTTGAGTCGGACTCCCGCCCCCGTGCGCCGCACCCAACCCAGCCCGCAGGCGTGCCGGGTGGCGGTGGAGGATCGCAGCGAAGGATTCGCGCATGCTACAGAGTTGGGTGCGGCAACCATCGCGTTCGCGCTACTCAATCAGCGAACTACAAACACATCTGCGCGAACTCGTAGCGCAGAGCAGCCACGGACGCCCGGTGCGTTCGCCAACCAAGCCTGCGTCGCGCCAGCTCCCCCGTAAGCCGATATACAGCATCACTCAACATATCACTTGCCGCCATCCACCCCACCCACAACAACAGTCACCATGCGCTCTGGCTGCAGCTTGCGGGCAAACGCCGCCTTGATGTCAGCCAGCGTGACTTTCTCCACCTGCTGCGTCCAGGTGTCCAGATAGTCCAGCGCCAGGTTGTTCCAGGCGATGTTGGCAACGTTGTCCAGCAGCTTGGCGTTGCTGTCGATGCGCAGGGCGAAGCCACCAATCAGGTTGTCTTTGGCGGCTTTCAACTCGGCTTGCGTGGGGCCTTCAGCGACAAATTTGGCCAGCACATCGCGCGACACTTGCACCGCCTGGCTGGCCTGGTCCGGCCGCGTCTGCAAGCCGATGGTGAAGGCACCGGCGTGCAGCGCAGGGGCGAAATAGCTATAAACACTGTAGCTTAAACCGCGCTTTTCGCGCACCTCCGTGGACAGACGCGACACAAAACCACCACCGCCCAGAATGTAGTTGCCAACGGTGAGCGCAAAAAAATCAGCGTCATCGCGCTTGAAGCCGGGCTGGCCGATCAGCACATGCGCCTGGGCTGAATCGAACGGCAGGCGGTCGTCTTTGGGCTGGGTCAGCGGTGGCACCTCCGCCACGGCAGGGAAGGCGGCGCAATCACCTGCATTGGTCGGTGCTGAAGCAGAAGGCAGCCGCGACAGCAACTGGCTCACCAGCGCATCGGCCTGCGCGCGCGTCACCGCGCCCACAATCGTCACCACCGCGCGGCAGGGCTTGACCGCGCGGGCATACAGCGCCTGCATGTCCGCGATGCTGATGTTGGCCAGCGACCCTTCGGTGACTTCATTGCCATACGGGTGGCCGCCATACACGCTGGCGGCAAACGCGCGGCCTGCCACGGTGGCGGGGCGGGTGTTGGCCTCTTTGATGGAAGCGAGCATGCGCTGGCGGTCTCGCTGCCATACGTGCTGCGGGAACGACGGCTCGCCCAACTGGCGCGCAGCCAGCGCCACGGCTTTTGGCAGCAGGTCGGGGTACGTGAGCGAACGCAGCGAAAAACTCATGCGGTCACTGCTGGCCCCTGCACCAAACGACGCACCCAAATCCGCCCAAGCCTCACCCAAGGCGTTCTCGTCCAGCGCGGGCTCTGCACCCCGCGCCTCTATGCCCTGCGACGCCGTGGAAGCTGTGACTCCGGCCAGGCCGATTTTCCCCACCGGGTCGCGCCGGGCACCGGCGTCGAAATCCAGCTTCACATCGACCATCGAAATGGCCGGGCTTTCGACCAGAAAGATGTGCGCTCCCGAGCTTTGGGTCCACTGCACCACGGGAATTCCCGCCATGGCATTTTGGGATACAAACAAGGCTGTAGCCCCTGTCAATAGTGCATAACATGCTACGCTTTTAATATTTTTCATAGGTTTGAGAGAAATCGGGGCGAAAGAGGTCAGTGCCTGGACCCCGGCGGCGGCGTGCGCGGCTTGCGGGTTTTGTCCAGTGGCTGGGGCCGCAGAATTGCCACGGTCAACTGGTCATCGCCAAAGTACTTCGCAGCCACGGCCTTCACCTGCTCCGGCGTCACGGCGCGCAGCCGGGCAATCAGCCGCTCACCCGCGTCCAGCGGCTGGCCTTGCACCCAGTAGCTGCCCAGTTCACGCGCCTGGTTGAACACCGAATCAAGCTTGTAAACCTCGCTGGCCACCCACTGAGTTTTGACACGGTTGAGCTCCACCTCGCTCACGCCGTCTTTCGCCACGCGCGCCAGCTGCTCGCGCAGCGCGGCCTCCACCTGCTCGGGCGTCTTGCCTGCGGCGGGCACACCGTCCAGCATGAAGAGTTGGGGGCCACGACCCCACAGGCCGTTGTAGGAGCCCGCACTGTCGGCCACGCGGTTGTCGCCCTGCGTAAGGGCGCGGTCCAGCCGGGCACCGCTGTAGCCGTCAAGCACGGCGGACAGCACAGTCAACGCGAGTGCATCTGCGTCTGCGTCAGCCGTGGCAGAAGCGTCTGTCACCCCAGCAGTACGTCCGGTGAGCGCTGAAGCAGACGCCGTCGCATCCAGAGAAGACAGCCCCGGCACCTTGAACGCCAGCGCCACATAAGACTGCTCGGCCGGGGCCTTGAAATCAATACGGCGCAGGCCCGCCTGCAGCGGCTCCAGCCGTGGCTTGCGCGGCGGCACGGCGCGCGCGGGAATCGGGCCGTAGTATTTTTCGGCCAAGGCCCGGGCCTGTGCCACATCCACATCGCCTGCAATCACCACGGTCGCATTGGCCGGGATGTACCATTTCTTGAAAAACTCGCGCGCGTCCGCTGGCGTCATGGCATCGAGGTCGCTCATCCAGCCCACGATGGGCCGACGGTACGGTGACGCTACAAACACAGTAGCATTCAGTGTTTCACCCAGAAGGGCACGCGGGCTGTCTTCGGTGCGAAGGCGGCGCTCTTCCTTGACCACTTCAATCTCTCTTTTGAATTCGTCGTCGCTCCACTGGTTGTTGGCAAAGCGGTCAGCCTCGATCTTCATCACGTCTTCCAGGCGGTTGCTGGGAATCTGCTGGTAGTAGCCGGTGTAGTCCCTGCCAGTGAAGGCGTTCTCGCGCCCGCCCAGCGCCGCCACCGTGCGCGAAAAGTCACCGGGCTTGAGCGTGGGCGTGCCCTTGAACATCATGTGTTCCAGCAAATGCGCCACACCCGTGGTGCCGTCCACCTCGTCCATGGAGCCGACCCGCAGCCACACCATGTGCACCGCCGTGGGCGCGCGCTTGTCGGGCTTGACGATGACCGTCATGCCGTTGGCCAATGTGAACTGTTCGACTTTGGGGATGATTTGGGCCTGCGCGTTCAGCATGCCAAACAGGCCTGCCAGAAGCAGCCAACGGGTCAGGTAGCGGCTGGGGTGGTGGATGAAAGTGGAGCTTGTTGATGGTGTCATTCGCTGGGGCATCTGCAGAGGCATTTGCTGGAGTATTTGCTGGGTCATTCGCAGGTCAACGTCGGGATTGGGCGTTTCATAGAATGGTGTGACTCTACAACCTCGTCAAATGTTCAGCTTTTTCAAGAAAAAAAACCCTCCTGCGCCGACTCCGCCAGCCGCTGCACCCTCCACCACCGCACTCCCGACTGGACAAACGACTGCACCGGCTTGGCCTGCGGCTGCCGCGCCTGCCGCGCCTGTCGCATGGTCCGGCGGCTCAATGATCGGCAGTCAACTGGTCACGCCCATTGACATTGCCGCGCTGCCCACCGTGCCGCCTGAGCGGCAAAAATGGCTGGACAAACTCAAGGCGGGCCTGGGCAAAACCGCGTCCAGCATCTCGGGCGTATTTGGCGGCACGCAAATCAACGAGGCTTTGTTTGAAGACCTGGAAAGCGCGCTGCTGATGGCCGATGCCGGCGTGGCCGCCACGGACTATTTGATAACCGAGTTGCGCCGCAAGGTCAAAGACCACGGCATCACGCACCCGGTGGCGCTGAAAAACAGTCTGATCGCCAGCCTGACGCAACTGCTGGCACCGCTGGAAAAACCGCTGGTGATTGGCCAGTACAAGCCCACCGTCATCATGGTGGTGGGCGTCAACGGCGCGGGCAAAACCACGTCGATAGGCAAGCTCACGCGGCACCTGTCGGAGCAAGGTGCCAGCGTGTTGTTGGCCGCCGCCGACACCTTTCGCGCTGCGGCGCGCGAGCAGCTTACCGTGTGGGCCGACCGCAATACGGTGGAGATCATCAGCCAGGAAGGCGGCGACCCGGCCGCCGTGAGTTTTGACGCGGTGACTGCCGGCAAGGCACGCGGCAAAGACGTGGTGCTGGTGGACACAGCAGGCCGGCTGCCGACGCAACTGCATCTGATGGAAGAGTTGAAAAAAATCAAGCGTGTGGTGCAGAAGGCAGACGCCACGGCACCGCACGAGGTGTTGCTCGTCATCGACGGCAACACGGGCCAAAACGCATTGATGCAGGTCAGGGCGTTCGACGACGCCCTGCAACTGACTGGCCTCATCATCACCAAACTGGACGGCACGGCCAAAGGCGGCGTGCTGGCGGCCATTGCGCGCGAGCGGCCGATTCCGGTTTACTTCATTGGCGTGGGCGAAAAACTGGAAGAGCTGGAGACCTTTAACGCACGGGAGTTCGCGCAGGCGCTGCTGGCGTAGGGGAAGCTGGGTCGCGGCTGACGCAAGAGCCGACAAACGAGACCTTGCCACCCGGCCGAACCAGGCTGGCCTCAGCCGTGTTTCGGTCAATGCGCCAGCGCGCACCACCGCTGCCAAAGCTGATCTCGCCGTCCGTCACACGGCCCGAGCTCAGCCACTGGTTGTTCACGGACACCACTTTTTCCGAGTCGCTGAACCGAACCTCCACGTCTTCACGGACCTGCGCTGCACCGTCGGGCTGCAAATCACACAGCGCGGTGCGCGTGTCGCCAGGGCCACCTTTTTCAAACAGCTCTTGGGCAATTTGGGCCGTGCGCGCCGGTCGCTGGGTGCTGTTGCACGCAAATTCGGCCACGGAGCGGCTGCCATCCAGCATGCCAACTTTTGAGAAGGTGGCACCGTCCACCGCAGCTTTTGCAGCGTCGTAGCGCGCACGGGCCGACGAGCCCTGCCGCGTCAAATCAACCGGGGACTGCGCAGACGAGACGACCGCAAACCGCAGCGGGCTCTGGCAGTCCGCCACAAAATGGCTGTAGCCCAGCACCGGACTGGGCTGGTTGGCGTTGACGCGCACCATCACCCCCGACACATAGCGGCTGCTCAATATCGCCAGAGAAATCGGGTCCACGCCGTACAGCACATCGTCCACCCGCTGCACCAACTGCACGCCCTTGCCGCTGCCTGTTGCGCTGCTGGTCTCGCTGCCCGCACCACTGCTGTTTTTGCTGCTATTGCCAGAGCCAACTTGCGCAGCCGCTTGCCATGTTGCCGTGCACAAGAACAAGCACAGCAGCAGCTTTGGCAAAGCACGACTTGGGTTCAAAATGGAAGGCAATGGCATCAATGCAGGCTCTAAGTTTTGCCGGATTTTAAGTTGCACCCATGGCACGGCATCACCATCAGAGCGTTCGTTGCTATATTCGTTACTGCGACTTCGCAAGAAAGCGGTCTTATTTCACACGGTTACACCCATCTGCTACGCCAGATTCATATTTCACGTCCCCCGCACTTGCCCCAACGGAACACAACCGCTCCAAATCATCTGAACCACAGCCATGACCCAACTCCTTCCCCACATCAAAATTGAGAGCGGCCCCAATCCAGCCGCTGCCGTCATCTGGCTGCACGGCCTGGGCGCAGACGGCAATGACTTTGCCGGGCTGGTGCCCGAGCTGGACTTGGCAGGCTGCCCGCCAATCCGCTTTATCTTTCCGCACGCACCGAGCATCCCGGTCAGCCTGAACAATGGCTACGTCATGCCGGCCTGGTACGACATTTTGGGCACTGACCTGGTGCGCCGCGAAGACGCAGCAGGCATCCATCACTCGGCGCTGGCCATAGAGGCGCTGATCGCCAACGAAGTGGCGCGCGGCATCCCGGCCAGCGCCATTCTGCTGGCGGGTTTTTCGCAAGGCTGCGCCATGGCGCTGCACACGGGATTGCGGCATCCCGCGCGCCTGGCCGGCATCATGGCGCTCTCAGGCTACTTGCCGCTGGCCAGCACCGTCGCCGCTGAGCGCAGCGCCGCCAACCAGACTACGCCGATTTTCATGGCGCACGGCACGCAGGACCCCATGGTCATCATCAGCCGCGCCGAAGCGTCACGCGACGCCCTGGCCAGCCTGGGCTACAAAGTGCAGTGGCACACCTACGCCATGCCGCACAGCGTTCACCCGCAAGAGATTGCGGACATCGGGCGGTTTTTGAAGTTGGTGCTTGCAAACCCGGACCTAACCGCCAAATGACGCTCTAGCCTTTGTAGGCATTGCATAAGCAGATACCTTATTTGTAGCAGCTTAAGTTCGTTCACTTTCTGCCTTCTACAACCAGTTCGCTGCAAACACCGGCTCCAATGCGCTGGCAACGCCCACCAGCAAAACGGTCTGCCCCAACGCTGCTGGCGAAAACCCGGCCATCGCACTCACCAGGTTTTGTACCTGGCTGTCAAGCAGCGTCATGCCGTCCAGCGTGTTGCCGGTGCCTTTGATGGCGCTGGTACCGGTCAAGGTGCAATACACGTCACTTAACGTCGATTTTGGTATATCCGGTCACTTTCCATGACAGGAGAAGCGGAGATGGCACGCACGCTTGCAACACTTCCCGAGGGCAGTCGGATCACCGACTACGTCAGCCTGGGTGTAATCA
>JAYVNK010000638.1:0-8192 GCA_043758475.1 Comamonadaceae bacterium
TTGAAAACCTGCAAGTCGCCTGCACCCTGGCCGGCCAACCCGTGTCCCTGCCTGAGGCCCGGTTGGCGCTTCAAGGCGCTGGCCTGCGCGGGCATGTGAATACCCAGGTGCGCCGGCTCTCCCAGGGGCAGCGCAGGCGCAGCGCCCTGGCACGGCTGGCGCTGGCGCAAACCCAGGTGCGCTGGGCACCGCTGTGGGTGCTGGACGAACCCTTCAATGCGCTGGATGCTGACGCCTGCACCTGGCTGGCTGGCCTCATAGAGGCCCAGCTTCGCCGCGCAGGCACCGTGGTGCTGACCAGCCATCAGGACGTTCCGCTGGGCCAGACCCCGCACCAGGTGCTGGCCCTGTGACCGCGTTCCTTGCGACTGGCACAGGCGTATCAGCCTGCGCCCCCAGCGTGCTGCAAGGCATGCGCTGCGTGCTGGTGCGGGACCTGCGCATTGCGCTGCGCCGGCGTGCAGACACTCTGGCGGCATTGATTTTTTTTGTGATGGTGGTGAGCCTGTTCCCGCTGGCTATCGGGCCCGAGGCGGCGCTGCTACGTACCATTGCCCCCGGCGTGGTCTGGGTGGCGGCCCTGCTCGCCTCCATGCTGTCGCTGGTGCGCATGTTTGCCGACGACTACCAGGACGGCACGCTGGAGCAAATGTTGCTTTCGGCGCATCCGCTGGCGCTGCTGGTGCTCGGTAAAATAGCCGCTCACTGGCTGGGGTCAGGCCTGCTGCTGGCGCTGGTCTCGCCGCTGCTGGCGCTACAGTTTGACCTGTCGCCTGCAGCCACCGGGGTGCTGGTAATGTCTTTGCTGCTGGGTACGCCGGTGCTCAGCCTGATTGGGGCGATTGGCGCGGCACTTACCGTGGGCTTGCGCGGCGCAGGGGTATTGCTGTCGCTGCTGGTGCTGCCACTGTGCATTCCGGTGCTGATTTTTGGCGCGGGCTCGGTGCAGGCATACAACGCGGGTTTGGACATTTCGGCGTATTTTTCCCTGCTGGGTGCGTTTTTGGCCCTGACTTTAGTGGGGGCACCGCTGGCGGCGGCGGCGGCGCTTCGTATCGCTATTGAATGAGCGATTGAATAAGCCATTGAATAATGCGCAATGATTGAATTAAATTGGCAGTCAGAAGTCATAGCTCAAACGACACAACAAGGGTAAAAAGGTGCAACAGAGGACGACACAACTATGGCGGTAGGTGGTATCAACTGGTTTGGCTATGCCGCGCCCCAGCGTTTTTACCCGCTGGCCGGGCGCATGATTCCGTGGTTTTTGGCGGTGGCTTTGGTGCTGGGTGCCTGGGGCCTGTACCTTGGCCTGTGGCTTGCCCCCACTGACGCGCAGCAAGGCGATTCGTACCGCATCATCTTTGTACATGTGCCAGCGGCCTGGATGTCCATGGTGATCTACCTCGCCATGGCGGGCTGGGCCGGGGTGGGGCTGGTGTTCAACTCCCGCTTGTCGTCCATGATGGCCTGCGCGCTGGCACCTACTGGCGCGCTGATGACTTTTCTGGCACTGTGGACCGGGGCGCTCTGGGGCAAGCCTACGTGGGGCGCCTGGTGGGTGTGGGACGCGCGCCTCACATCCGAACTGGTGCTGCTGTTTTTGTACATCGGCTTCATGTCGCTGCACGCGTCGATTGACGACGTGCGCCGCGCCGACCGGGCTGCAGGTTTGCTGGCGCTGGTCGGCGTGATCAACGTGCCCATCATCTACTTCTCGGTCAAATGGTGGAACACTTTGCACCAAGGCGCATCGATCAGTATCACCAAAGGCTCCAGCATGGCGACGCCGATGCTGATGGGCATGCTGGTGATGGCGCTGGCTTTTTGGGCCTACTGCATCGCCGCAGCGCTGATCCGGGCACGCGTGATTCTGCTGGAACGCGAGCGCCACACGGCCTGGGCGCGACAGGCCCTGGGCACGGCAAACATGGGGGTCTTCCAATGACGTGGACCAGCGGTGCTGATTTTTTTGCCATGGGCGGCTACGGCCTTTACGTGTGGGGCTCGCTCGGCATGTGCGCAGCGGTGATCATCGCCGAGCTGGTCTTGCTCAAACTCAGGCGTGCGACCTTGCTGCGCGAAGCCCATGAAGAATCCACTGCCAGCGCAGGAGACCGTGTTCAATGAAGCCCCGTAGCAAACGCGCCTTGGCCATCGTCTGCGCCCTGGCGGCCCTGGGCATCGCCAGCGCCCTGGTGCTTAACGCGTTCAACAGCAACCTGGTGTTTTTTTTCAGCCCCTCCCAGGTGAAGGCCAACGAGGCACCGCGTGACCGCAGCTTTCGGATTGGCGGCCTGGTAGAACAGGGCAGCATTGTGCGCGAGGCCAAGGGCCTGACCATCCGCTTTGTGGTGACCGATCTGGCGCAGAAAATTCCGGTCACCTACACCGGCCTGCTGCCTGACCTGTTCAAGGAAGGCAAAGGCGTGGTGGCGCAGGGCAAGCTGGGTGCAGACGGTGTTTTCAAGGCTGACCAGGTGCTGGCCAAACACGACGAGAATTACATGCCGCCCGAGGCCGTTGCGGCGCTGAAAAATGCACAGGCCAATGCGCAAACGGGTGCGCAAGCGGGTGCGCAAACGAACGCCCAAATAAAGGCACCAGGCACCACCAGCGCGCCGCAGTCAAGCGCAACCCTGTCCACAAAACCCTGACGTCCCGCCCCGACGCCAAACACCCCAGCCCGAGCCCGAGCAGCCGCACATGATTATTGAACTTGGACATTTCGCCCTGATCCTGGCCCTGACGATGGCGCTTGCCCAAAGCGTGCTGCCGCTGTGGGGCGCGCACACTGGCAACACAGCCTGGATGGCGCTGGCGCGGCCTTCCGCGCGCGGGCAGTTTCTGTTTGTGCTGATTGCGTATGCCTGCCTGACCTACGCCTTTTTGACCAATGATTTCTCGGTGCTGCTGGCGGCGCGCCATTCCAATTCCACCTTGCCGTTGATCTTCAAAATCACCGCCGTGTGGGGCAACCATGAAGGCTCCATTCTGCTGTGGTCATTGATTCTGGCGGGCTGGACGCTGGCTGTGTCCATCTTCTCAAAGCAGCTCGACGACCGCATGGTGGCGCGCGTGCTGGGCGTGATGGGGCTCATCAGTTGCGGCTTCTTGCTGTTCACCCTGCTCACCTCCAACCCGTTTGAGCGCCTGTTCCCGCCCGCGCCCGATGGGCAAGACCTGAACCCGCTGCTGCAAGATTACGGCATGGTGATCCACCCGCCCATGCTCTACATGGGCTACGTCGGCTTTGTTGTCGCGTTCTCGTTTGCCATTGCGGCACTGCTATCGGGCAGGCTCGATGCCGCCTGGGCGCGCTGGTCGCGCCCGTGGACCACGGTGGCCTGGTGCTTTTTGACGTTTGGCATTGCCTTGGGCAGCTTCTGGGCCTATTACGAACTGGGCTGGGGCGGCTGGTGGTTTTGGGACCCGGTGGAAAACGCGTCCTTCATGCCCTGGCTGGTTGGCACCGCGCTGATCCATTCACTGGCCGTGACCGAGAAGCGTGGCGGCTTCAAGATGTGGACAGCATTGCTCGCCATCATGGCTTTTTCACTCTCGCTGTTGGGCACCTTCATCGTGCGCTCCGGCGTGCTGAGCTCGGTGCACGCGTTTGCCACCGACCCGGCGCGTGGCATCTTCATCCTGGGCTTTCTGGCGGTGGTGATTGGTGGTTCGCTGGCGCTATTTGCGTGGCGTGCGCCACGGGTCGGCATGGGTGGCAGCTTCGAGCCGGTCTCGCGTGAATCGATGCTCTTGGCCAACAATGTGCTTTTGGTGGTGGCCGCTGCGGCCGTGCTGCTGGGCACGCTGTACCCGCTGGTGATTGACGCCCTGGGCATGGGCAAGCTGTCGGTCGGACCGCCCTACTTCAACGCTGTGTTTGTGCCGCTGATCACCCCGGCGCTGTTTCTGATGGGCGTGGGACCGATGACGCGCTGGCGCCAGGCCGACGTGGTTGACTTGGCCAAACGCCTGCGCTGGGCACTGTTGGTCAGTGTGGCCAGCGCGGTGATTGCGCCCTTTGTCATCGGCAGTTGGACGCCCATGACCGGCCTGGGCCTGCTGCTGGCGGCGTGGGTGGCCAGCACCGCCGTGCTGAACCTTATCACCCGTGTGCGCGAGCACCCGGCACCCGGCTGGCTGGCACGGTTGCGCGCGCAGCCCGGCAGCTACTACGGCATGCTGCTGGCGCACTTTGGCGTGTCGGTCTTCATCGTCGGCGTGACGGTGGTCAGCAGCTTCTCGATTGAAAACGACGTGCGCATGGAGCCCGGCGAGACGGCCAGCGCAGGCGGCTACAGCTTCAAGCTCAATGGCATTGACCAGGTCAAAGGCCCCAACTACAGCGCAGCCCGCGCCACGCTCACCGTGAGCCGCGACGGCAAGCTGGTTGCAACCTTGATGCCCGAGAGGCGCGTCTACAGCGTGACCCGCACCGCCATGACCGAGGTGGCAATAGACCGGGGTATCGCCCGCGACCTGTACGTCGCGCTGGGTGAGCCCGTGAGCGCCACCGCCTGGAGCATCCGCGTGCACCACAAGCCGTTTGTCAACTGGATTTGGGGCGGCTGCGTGCTGATGGCATTGGGCGGCGTGTTGGCCGTGATGGACCGCCGCTACCGCACACGCCGTGCGCGGCACCTGAGTACCCACACGGCGGGTCCGGCGACAACCACCACGTTAGCCCCAAACCCGAGCCCCGCCCTGGCACCGCAGCCCTTGCAGCCCCAGCTTGCGAACAAAGCCCCTGCCCGATAAAGTTTTCATGATGAAGCTCTCGCGATTGCGCTTTCACAATTGAACATTTTCAAATGAAACGCTACCTGATTCCGCTCATCGTCTTCGTAGTGATGCTGGGTTTTCTGGCGGCGGGCCTGCAGCTCAACCCGCGCGAGGTGCCCTCGCCGCTGATCAACAAGCCCGCGCCCGCGTTCAAGCTGCCGGTGCTGTCCGCGCCCGATAAATCCATCTCGTCGCAAGACCTGCGCGGCAAGGTCTGGGTCTTGAACGTGTGGGCTTCCTGGTGCGTGGCCTGCCGGGTGGAGCATCCGCTGTTTGTTGAATTCGCAAAGACCGGTATCGTGCCGATCTATGGGCTTAACTACAAGGACAAACGCGACGACGCCCTTCGCTGGCTGGCCAACTTTGGCAACCCGTACCAGCAGTCGCTGTCAGACACCGAAGGCCTGGTTGGCATTGACTTTGGCGTGTACGGCGTGCCAGAAACGTTTGTGATTGACAAAGAAGGCGTGATCCGGCTCAAGCACATTGGCCCCGTCACGCCTGAGGTCTTGCAAGGCACAATCTTGCCGCTGATCAAGAAACTAAATGTGTGATTTGAAACTCGGGATGCCGCACCGTCTGGCCCGCGTTCTGACCCCCAAACCGACAGGCATGCCCATGGCAATCATGCATCGCATGGGCGCTGTCCTGCTGGCTGCGGCTGTGTTCGCGGGGCCAGGCGCAGTCGGCGTCGCCAAAGCGCAGCAGGCCGCACCCGCAGGCCCGCAAGCTGCACCGTTGACGCCCGCATCACCGGCGCAGAAGCAGGCACCGCCCATGGAGAAACAGGCGTCGCCTATGGCTCAGAACCCCGCGCTGGAGGCGCGTGTGATGGCCATCGCAGAAGAGCTGCGCTGCCTGGTCTGCCAGAACGAAACCATCGCCGCCTCGCATGCTGACCTGGCCATTGATTTGCGCAAGCAAATCCGCATCAAGCTGGCGCAAGGCCAGTCGCAGCAGCAGATTCTGGACTTCATGGTGGAGCGCTATGGCGATTTTGTGCTGTACCGGCCGCCGCTCAAGCCCACCACCGTGCTGCTGTGGGCCGGGCCGTTTGCACTGCTGGCGGTTGCGGTGCTGGTGCTGATACTCAACATCCGGCGTCGCCGTCTGGCCGAGCAGCCCAAAGCCTTGAGCCCCGAGGAAATCCTGCGCGCACACCAACTGCTTGGCGACGATGCATTGACATTAAAAGGCAACAGCAAACCATGAGCGTGTTCTGGATTTTGGCAGCCAGCCTGATGCTGCTGGCGCTGGTTTTGCTGCTGCCGGCACTGCTGAAGACGGGGCGCAGTGCGGCGGTGCCAGCCAGTGATGCCGCAGTGAAAGGCGACGCAGCAGGCCGCGCCAACATGGCCATCCTGCGGGAACAACTTGCGCAACTTGACACCGAACTGGCCGCAAGCAGCATCTCCCCCGCGCAGCATGCCCAGGCCAAGGCTGAAATTGAGCGCCGTGCGCTGGAAGAAAGCGCCGGTATTGAGGGTTCGGCTGCTGGCGCTCGACCGACGATAGCTGGCGCAGGACTGACAACTTCTGGCGTAGTGGCACGACAGCCGTCTGCCACCACCCGCGCCACGCGCACTGCGGTGGTGGTGGGCCTGGGCATCCCCTTGCTCGCGCTGGGCCTGTACGGCTTTCTGGGTAATCCACAGGGCTACGCCGGGCCGCAGGGCTTCATGGGGCCAAAAGACGCCACTGGCACGCCCGGCGGCGAGGTGACACAGGCACAGGTTGAGGCGATGGTCGCGCAACTGGCGCAGCGTCTTGAGAATGCGCCCGCCGACCAGCCCGCCGACCCCAAGGGCTGGGAAATGCTGGCCCGCACTTACGCAGCCATGCAGCGCTTCCCCGAGGCTGACAAAGCCTATGTGCGGGCCACCGCACTGGCACCCAGCAATGCCCAATTGCTGGCAGACCACGCCGACGTGCTGGCCATGCTGCAAGGCCAAACAGCCCTAGGCGCGCCCGAGAAATTGATTGAACGCGCGCTCAAGCTCGACCCCAAAAACCTCAAGGCCCTGGCGTTGGCTGGCAGCATTTCGTTTGAGCGCAAAGACTTTGCAGCGGCCATCAATTTTTGGACGCAGGCCCGCCAGCTCGCCCCGGCAGGCAGTGAATTTGCCAACGGCCTGGAGCGCAGCATTGAGGCGGCACAGGCGGCTGGCGGCAGCGCGTCAACCGAAACAAGGAAAGTCACGGGTCCAGCCGCAGCACAGGCAACCAACGCCCCCAATAGCGTAGCAACGCAGCAAGCCGCAGCGCCAACTGCCGATACTGGCAACGCTAATGCCGCAGCCAGTTCCAGCAACATCACCGGCGTCGTGAGCCTGTCCCCCGCGCTGGCCGCCAAGGTCGCCCCCGACGACACCGTGTTCATCTTCGCCCGCGCTGCCGAAGGGCCGCGCATGCCGCTGGCGATTCTGCGGCGCAAGGCCAGCGAGCTGCCCATCAGCTTCACGCTGGACGACAGCACTGCCATGTCACCCGAGATGAAGCTGTCTAAGTTTGCGCAGGTGGTGGTGGGCGCGCGCATTTCCAAATCGGGCAACGCCATGCCGCAACCAGGCGACTTGACAGGCCAGGCAGGGCCGCTCAAACCCCCTGCAACCAAACTGGCGATCATGATTGACGGCGTGCAGCAGTGACATAGCTGCGTTCAGCCACCCGGATACTGCCGACAAATGTATTTGCTATTATAAATATAGCTTCTTATGCATACCCAACGGGGGCTAGAGGTCTGTTTTACAGGTAAAATATTGATTTTTGGGACGTTTGGAGGGTTTTTGAGGCCCCTCAGGCTCGGGACTGTCTCAACACAACATCAGCCACCACTTCAGGCCTTTCCGCTCGACCCGTCTAAAAAGTTGCACAAGCGCCCCGCTGGCGCGCGGCATCAGCCTCTTCTGGCAGAAATTCCCAATGCCAAACCTCGCGCTTGACGGTGCGCACAAAGCCAAATTGCGTCGCATTGCGGGCCATCCAGTCATAGCTCAGGTTGCCCGGCCCGGCACCCACATCAAAATCAAAGGCGATGCCGTTCTGGTGGTTGGAGAAGCCGGGAGGATTGGCTGGATTGAAGCCTGGCAGTCGCCGTTGCCAGCCGTCAGACAGCTGCTTTTGCTCCGGGTAGGAGCGAAACCCGCTGTTGAGCCCGACGGTGCGGCCATCGGTTTGTGCGGCCCCGGCCATGTCCAGAAATGCATCAGCCGTTTCTGCGGCGACGTGTTCAATTTCCCGGTTGGTGCCGACGACGCGGATCAGCGTAATCTGCCCCAGAAATTTTCCGTTTGACCAGGCGGCATTCGGGCCAAACTGGTTCGTCGCCGCCAGGGGTTCAATGGCACCGATGGTTTCAGACAAAAACCGCTGCGCCAGATTGTTGCCTGATGTCCAGCCAAGCT
>JAYVNK010000639.1:0-2607 GCA_043758475.1 Comamonadaceae bacterium
TTCTTGATTTGAGCCCCGCCACGGCAGAAGGCAAGGAGATTCTGGACCTGCAGCGCGCCTCAAAATTCATTCCCACCAAGGCCGACAACTACAAGGGCATTGAGCAGGCAGCACGCGGCGCCGGGCTGCTGAAGTGAGCGCGCAATATGCAGTATACTACATAAATAATAGCTAATTATGCACATAGGACAAGGGCTACAGGCACTTTTCTCTCCAAATTTCAAATGAAAATTGATTTGAAGGGAACGTCTGGCCGCCATCCCGCTGCCGGTGCCGATGGACCTGCCGCGCTTAGGGCAATCAGCCTTGTAGTGGAGTCCGGCGAGCAGGTCGCGGTGATTGGCCCGTCAGGCGCTGGCAAAACCACCCTGCTGCACTTGATGGGCTGCGCTCTAAAGCCGACCAGCGGCTCGCTTTCGCTTGACGGCAAAGACCCGTGGCGGATGTCACGGGGCCAACTGCAAAGCCACCGCGGCCAAATGTTTCTGGCCCCCCAGGTGCCGCCGCTGCCGCCGCGCCAGCGCGTGGTCACAGCCGTACTGGCCGGGCGATTGCCGGGAGAAAGCCTGTGGGCCAGCATGCGCAGCCTGTTTTATCCGCTGGACATGGCGCTTGCCGAGCGGGCGCTGTCGCAGTTCGATCTGCAAGGCAAGCTGTTTGACCGGGTGGACCGGCTATCAGGCGGGGAGCGCCAGCGCGTGGGTCTGGCGCGCGCCCTGGCGTCAAGCGCGAAGTTGCTGCTGGTGGACGAACCGCTGTCGGCCCTGGACCCGACGCGCTCGCAGCAGGCCATCACCACCCTGACGCAGGTGGCCAAGGAACGCGGCGCCACGCTGGTGGCCACCCTGCACCATGTGGAAATGGCGCTGGCCAACTTCCCGCGCATCATTGGCTTGCGCGATGGCGAACTGGTGTTTGATTTGCCTGCGGCGCAGGTGACGCCCCAGCGGCTGCAAGACCTGTACGCGCAGCATCTGAACGAGCTGACAGGGCCGGCGGTGGTTGAGGACAATCTGCTGATTAACACGGGCATGCCCGTCGTGATGAATTGCCGTTAGCTTCTCCAACCCACCGGTCCAAATCCTGTCAACAACGCCGCGCCTGAACATGTCAAACGCCTCCGTTCTCGCCCCGCTTTCTCGCCCTGCGCTGCGCGACCCCGCGTGGACGGGCCGCGTCTTCTGCGTGCTGGCGGGCCTGGCCATCGTGTGGCCAATGCTGGTCTTGACCGAATTCAGGCCCTGGGTGCTGTTGGAGCCGGGTTCCATGAAACCCGCGTTGCGTTTTCTGGCAGATTTTTTCCCACCGCGCCTTGATGCGCAATTTTTGGCGATGGTGGCGCGCGAGACCTGGCGTACGGTGGCCATTGCCACCGCCGGTCTGACGTTGGCGCTGGTGCTGGCGGTTCCGCTGGCACTGCTGTCGGTGCGGGTGCTGTCACTGTCGGCGTTGACCGGGCGCATGGCCTTCTTGCCCAGTGTGGTGCGGCAATGTGTGCGCTGGATTTTGATGGTGTTGCGCAGCGTGCCCGAGTTGGTGTGGGCTCTGGTATTTGTGCGTGTGGTGGGCCTGGGTCCGACCTCGGGCGTGCTGGCGATTGCGCTCACCTATGGCGGCATGTTGGGCAAGGTGTATGGCGATATTCTGGAAAGCGGCGAGGCCCATGCCACCCACAGCCTGATGCGCAACGGCTCGGGCCGCCTGCAGGCTTTTTTCTACGGGCTGCTGCCGCAAAACGCGGCCGAGTTGACCAGCTACACCGTGTACCGCTGGGAATGCGCGATCCGCTCTTCGGCTGTGCTGGGCTTTGTGGGCGCGGGCGGCCTGGGCCAGCAAATGGACTCGTCGATGAAGATGTTCAACGGGGCCGAGGTGGCCACCATGCTGCTGGTCTTCATGGCGCTGGTGTGGCTGGCAGACCGCGTGAGTGCCTGGCTGCGCAAGGGGCTGGCATGACACAAATCCCGGCCATGCAAGCCGCCAACGAGGTGTACAAACTGCCGCCCAAGCTGTTTGACGCGCGCTGCAAGGCCTGCTGGTTCGTCGCTGCCGTGCTGCTGTTGGTCGTGGCCAGCTTCTGGTCGCTCAACCTGAAATGGGCGCAATTTCTGTCGTGGGATGCTTTTGCCCGCATGGGCAAGTTCCTGGGTGAACTTCTGCACCCCGAGACAAACGCGGCGTTTTTGCGCAAGCTGTTGACGGCCTCGCTTGAGACGCTGGCCATGTCGGGCCTGGGCACCCTGCTGGCTGTGGTGCTGGGCTTGATGTTGGCGCTGCCCGCCAGTAAAACTTATGCCGATGACCCTGCCCGCTGGCGTGCGCCCACACGCCTGGTGCTCAACGCCCTGCGCAGCGTGCCCGAGCTGGTGTGGGCTTCACTGCTGTTGATTGCGGCAGGCCTGGGGCCGTTTGCCGGCACGCTGGCGCTGGGCCTGCACACGACCGGGGTGCTGGGCCGACTGTTTGCCGAGGCGATCGAGAATGCGCCCGCAGGCCCAGGCTTTGCATTGCGTGCGCGCGGCGTGGGCGAGGGCCGCGTGTTCTGGTACGCCACCTTGCCGCAGGTGCTGCCCCAGTTGCTGAGCTACACCTTGTACCGCTGGGAAA
>JAYVNK010000640.1:0-2604 GCA_043758475.1 Comamonadaceae bacterium
CAGGCCTTCGCTGAACTCTGCGTGACGCCCCAAGTGGCCAAAGCCACCAACACACCCACTATCGCCTGCAACCCCACCACGCGCCAGGGTGACAATGCCGGCATCGATTCGCGCAAGGCCTGCGCCTCTTGCGCACTGAGCGGCTTGAACTGCGGGTCATCAAGAAGCCGGTCGTCGCTGCCGTCGTGACTTGCTTGGTATCCAGGCCCGGCCATGATTATCGACATCTCAAATTACACGCAGGTTACACAACTTCACTTCCGGCAATCGCCGCAAAGCCTATGATTATACGTAGAAACCCGCTACAAGCGATTACCTTTCGGGTTATTTGACGCGGCTGCGATAATTTCGGCATGAACACTCCCCCCTTACTGCCCCCGCTGCCCTGCTACCTCAATGGCGAATTCACGTTGTTGCCTGACGCAAAAATCAGCGTCATGGACCGTGGCTTTATCTTTGGCGACGGCGTGTACGAGGTGGTTCCGGTCTATGCCGGTGAGCCCTTCCGATTTGATGCGCACATGGCGCGGCTGGACCGCTCATTGGGCGAGCTGCGCATGGCCAACCCGATGACGCACGCGCAGTGGCGCGATGTGTTATCAAAATTAATAGCTAACTATGCACACTCCACAGGGGCTGGCTCCCAAAACATTGATCAACTGATCTACATCCAGGTCACCCGTGGCGTGGCGCTGCGGGACCACGTGATGCCCGAACACATCACGCCCACGGTGTTTGTGATGACCAACCTGATGAAGCCGCCCACCCCCGAGCAGCGCGCCAGCGGCGTGGCGTGCGTCACTGCGGACGATTTCCGCTGGGAGAAAGCGCACATCAAAACTACCAGCCTGCTGGGCGCGGTGTTTTCGCGGCAGATCAGCTTTGACGCTGGCGCGATTGAGACCGTGATGTTCCGCGACGGCTTTTTGAGCGAGGCTGCCGCCAGCAACGTCTGGGCGGTCAAAAACGGCAAGGTGCTGGGCCCGCCCAAAGACAACCTTGTACTGCAAGGCATCCGCTACGGGCTGATAGAAGACATCTGCCGCGAACAGGGCCTGGGCTTCGAGCTGCGCCGCATCAGCCGCGACGAAGTGCTGGACGCCGACGAGTTGCTGCTGTCCAGCGCCACCAAGGAGGTGTTGGCCATCACGACATTGGACGGCCAGCCGGTCGGCCATGGCGCAACACGCGGCAAACCCGGCCCGGTTTACGCCAAATTGCACGCCGGCTACCAGGCGGCCAAAGAGCGGGCCAAGGCACCCTCTTTGGCGGCCAGCACCCAATGACCCAATTGCCGCCCGAAGGGTCATCCCCTGGCGCGCCATGTCTCGGTGCAGCATCTCCCGCAACACCCTCTGCCGATGCCCCGGCCCCGCGCCAGGAGTCGCTCATCCAGTACCCCTCGCTGTTCCCGATCAAGGTCATGGGCGTCAAAGTAGACGGCCTGGTGCACGCCATCACCCACATAGCCCGCCAGTTCGACCCGAAATTTGACGCCAGCACGATTGAGTTGCGCGAAAGCAAAGGCGGCAAATATTTGGGCGTGACCATCACCGTGACGGCCACGTCGCGCGAGCAGCTGGATGAGCTGTACCGGACGTTAAGCACGCATCCGATGGTAAAGGTGGTGCTGTAGGTTTGTACAGTTTTTGCTGAGCACCAAACTTTAATAAAATACTGCGTTTTCAATTTTATTAAAATTTTTAATGTTTTTTTAAATAACAGATTGTACTAATTTAGTTTTTTGACTTTTTTAAAATAAAATATAAGCCTATTTCAATATCAAGCTGTTCTTCATGATTCGTGGTCTTACTGGATGTTACGAGCCTTCTGTCGCTCATGGCATGGCTTGCAAAGGCTTTGTGCCTCACCCACTGCCCCCAGTACCCGGCTTGGATTGGTCGCCAGCTTTACAAGAAAAGCTCGATCAAGCCCACTTGGCACTCGGTCGGCTCGACAGCCTTACCACCCTGTTGCCCGATGCGGCCATGTTTTTGTACAGCTACGTGCGTAAAGAAGCCGTACTGTCGTCACAAATAGAAGGCACCCAATCGTCGCTGGCCGACTTGTTGATGTTTGAAGAGGATGCCGCACCCGGCGTGCCGATTGACGACGTGACCGAAGTCTCGTGTTACGTTGCTGCGCTCGACCATGGCATTGCATTGCTGAAACAAGGGCTGCCGCTGTCGTCGCGCCTGATTTGCGAGCTGCACGACCGCCTCATGCAATCAGGTCGAGGCACCAGCAAAGACCCCGGTCAATACCGGCGCATCCAGAACTGGGTAGGAGGCCCGAGCCCCAATTCCGCCGCATTGGTGCCAGCCCCGCCGCAGTTAATCGCCCAGTGCATTACAGATTTGGAGAACTTTCTCAACGATGTTCCCCAGCGCCACACCCCGCTGGTCAAGGCAGCGCTGATGCACGTCCAGTTTGAAACGATCCACCCGTTTCTGGATGGCAATGGTCGCGTGGGTCGCCTGCTCATTCCCCTCGTATTGCTGAATGAAAAAGTGCTACAGCAACCCTTGCTGTACTTGAGTCTGTTTTTCAAAGTACACCGCAGCCGCTATTACGACCTACTCACCCGCGTGCGCACGCAGGGCG
>JAYVNK010000641.1:0-2601 GCA_043758475.1 Comamonadaceae bacterium
ATGCAGCAAAGTGGATTCAGTCATGGCTGGTCGGGTGAATGCAGGAAGCGGGTATCGAGGTCAACAAAAATGACCTCAGGTATCGTACACGCTCTGCAATTTTTCCTGGCATTGCCACCCCAACGGTCGCGTGTCCCTATCTGCCGATACTTATCACGGGCTGCATCGCAAAATTTATATAAAAACACCCCGCAGACCCCGTAAAACCTGCGCAGGCAGCTACACATTTGATAGCACTACAATCTCCATCAAAATCAACCAACGCCCCAGGGAGTCAGAATTGAACGTAATACAAGAAGTCATCCGCCTGCTGGATGAAGTTTTAAGCCTGGATGGCCGATCCAGCGCCTTCACCCGCGATACCCCGTTGCTGGGGGCCATTCCCGAGCTGGACTCCATGGCCGTCGTCACGCTGATTACCGGCCTGGAAGACCACTTTGGCCTGGTGGTGGACGATGACGACATTGACGGCAGTACCTTTGCCACCGTAGGCTCTCTGGCTGACTTTGTGAGCGAAAAGCTCGCCACCTGAAGAGCCACTACCCAATACCCGCCGCTCCATCATTCCGCTCTGATCACCATGAGCTTTGATGCCTTCTACTTGCCCGCAGACGATGGGCAACGGTTTTGCATTTACCACCCCGCGCAGGTGAAGCCCGGCTCCCTGTCACGCGGTGACGTGGTTTACGTGCACCCATTTGCCGAAGAAATGAACAAATCCCGTCGCATGGCTGCCATGCAGGCCCGAGCCCTGGCGCACGCCGGATTTGATGTACTGCAAATTGATTTGCTGGGCTGCGGCGACAGCAGTGGCGATTTTGCTGACGCCACTTGGGAAGCATGGGTGCAAGACGTTGTGCGTGCGTGCCATTGGCTTCGCGCGCGCGCAGAAGGCCGCCCCCAGCACACTCCACAACCACCTCTATGGCTCTGGGGCCTACGCGCCGGTTGTCTATTGGCCGTGCAAGCTGCGCAATCGCTACAACAGCCAAGCAACTTCCTTTTTTGGGCACCTACGCCGTCAGGAAAACCACTGTTGCAGCAGTTTCTGCGCCTCAAAGCCGCACAAGATATGGCCAGCGGCAATGCCAAGGCTGTGATGGAGGGCCTGCGCACCGAGATAGCCCAAGGTCGTCCAGTCGAGATCGCTGGCTACCTTCTTGATGCCGACCTGGCCACCGGAATTGAGCAAGCCATCCTGACGCCACCGGCCACCGGCCCGGCCAATTGTCGTGTTGAATGGTTTGAACTTTCTACCCGCGACGATGCTAGCTTGACGCCCGTGGTGGGCCAATCGATCGCGCAGTGGCAGCAAGCTGGTTACACGGTCCACAGCCATATTGCTGCGGGCCCGTCGTTCTGGCAAACCAGCGAGATTGAAGACGCGCCGGCGCTCATTGAGACCACCACTGCCGCATTGCTGGCGATCAGCAAGCCATGAGCTACACGGAAAAAATCGTCACGTTTGCCTGCCAGGGCGAGCAACTGCTGGGCAGTGTGAGCTTGCCCGCCGTGGCAGAAGCGGCAGGCAAGCACGTCCAAACGCTCGGAGTAGTCATTGTTGTGGGCGGACCGCAATACCGCGCAGGCAGCCACCGCCAGTTTGTGTTGCTTGCGCGCGCGCTAGCCAGCGCGGGCACACCCGTGCTGCGCTTCGACTACCGAGGCATGGGCGACAGCACCGGCACGCTGCATACCTTTGAGAACGTGAACGAGGACATTGCCGCCGCCATCAGTGCACTGCAGGTAGCCGCTCCCCATGTACAAGAAGTCGCACTATGGGGGCTGTGCGATGGTGCCTCGGCCGCCCTGCTGTACTGCCACGCCACCCAGGACACGCGCGTCAAAGGTCTATGCCTGCTCAACCCCTGGGTGCGATCGGAGGCCAGTCTGGCCAAAACCCACGTGAAACATTACTACACGCAGCGGCTGCGGGAAAAAGAGTTCTGGGTGAAGCTGCTTAGCGGCAGGGTGGCGGCCGGTGCAATGAGCGGGTTGGCGCGCAATATCAAGACAGCGTTTGCAGGGGCCCCGTCCAAGACAAAAGGAGCGGACAGCTTGTGTTACCAAACCCGCATGGCCCAGGCATGGATGCAGTTCAACGGCCCGCTACTGCTGATTTTGAGTGGGAACGACTTCACCGCCAAAGAGTTTTTGGAGTACGCTGCCATCAGTCCCGATTGGACTGGTGCGCTTGCGAAGCCATTGCTGAAGCGATGCGATCTACCGGAGGCTGATCACACGTTTTCAAATGAACGATTACGACGATCGGCAGAAGACCAAACGTGCGAATGGGTTGAACTACTACGGGAGAGACTAGATGACCAATAACCGGGCTCTGAAATTGCTAATGATCTTAGCCGCACTGTGGCTTGGTGGGCCAACCATTGCACAGGCGCAGCCTGCGAACGAGTCACTCTGTGGTCCATTAAAGGGCGGTCAGAATCAATATGGACCATACGACTTTCGGACCGACAAAGACAAGCTACCGATTGTGTTGACGGCACACTTCACGCCAGCTGTGGAATCGCTCACACGCGGTAACACAGCAACATCCCCGGGGCCAGATATCGACTACACCCTGCGCGCCATTCCCAATCA
>JAYVNK010000642.1:0-2600 GCA_043758475.1 Comamonadaceae bacterium
CAGGTCTGCAAAGAGAAATTTATGAAGTTCAGACACGGCAGGGCATGGATTGAAAAAGTCAGTTGGCGACGTAAGTGCGGGGACTCAGTCAAGTGCAGCCGTCAGTCAGGCGGGCAGTCAAACCAGAGTTAGCTTATTCCTTGCACAGCCTGTTAACTGGTTTTCTTCAACCCGGCCCTGTAGCGCACCGCGTTTTCCACATAATGCGCCGCGCTCATGCGCAGCCCTGCCGTTTCCTGCGCGTCCAGTTGCCGGACCGCTTTGGCCGGGCGGCCCACGATCATCGAACCGTCCGCAAACTCCTTGCCCTCGGTGACCAGCGAACCCGCGCCCACCAGGCAATCCTTGCCGATTTTGGCCCCGTTCAAAACCACCGAGCCCATACCGATCAGCGAGCCGTCGCCAATGCTGCAACCATGCAGCATCACCAAGTGCCCGACCGTGACGTTTTCGCCCACGGTGAGCGGCTTGCCCACATCGGCGTGCAGCACGCTGCCGTCCTGAATGTTGGAGCCGCGCCCAATGCGGATGGTTTCGGTATCGCCGCGAATCACCGCGCCAAACCAGATGCTGGTGTTGTCGGCCAGTTCAACGCTGCCCATTACCTGAGCGCTGTCGGCGACCCAGGCGGAGGCGGCCATTTTTGGCGCAATGCCATCGAGTTCATAAACTGCCATTGGTTTTTCCTTGACTATGTTGTGGCTTGCGATGAAATTTCGATTGTAGGAGGCGGTTCGTGTCGGCGCAGGCCTGGCGGGAAGCCCGAGCCGTGTGCGGGGCCTGCGACGAGCCAGGGGGATCGCCGACAATCAAGACATGACCCCAGCGCCGCGCCCCGGCATTGAAATGCGCCAGCTTGCCCTGGAAGCATTTTGCACGCCATTTCCAGACGAAAAAACGGCTTTAGCCCTAGCCCTGTATGACAAGTTAGATATTAATATAATAGCAAAGTCAATTTCAGCCGGCTTATTCTCCTCGCTGCCGGGCCGCCCGGCGCGCCCTGCGCTCACACACCCGGCCAAGGTGCCGCGCCGCTCGCCCCTTACGCTTGATGGCCGCGCTGCCATGGTCCATGCGATTTGCCACATCGAGTTCAACGCGATCAATCTGGCGCTTGATGCGCTGTGGCGCTTTGACGGCATGCCTGACGCGTACTACGAAGATTGGGCACTGGTGGCCAAAGAAGAGGCACACCACTTCACGCTGTTGCGCGCCCATCTGCAAGGCATGGCGTCCAACCCCAACGGCACGCCGCGCTGGGACTATGGCGATTTCGCCGCCCACGACAACCTGTGGGCCATGTGCGATCTGACGCGTGACGACATCACCGCCCGCATGGCGCTGGTGCCGCGCACGCTGGAGGCACGCGGGCTGGACGCCACGCCGCAAATCCAGGCCAAACTGCGCCAGACCGGCACGTCAGATGCGCTGCGCGCCGTTGGCATTCTGGACATCATCCTGCGCGACGAAATCGGCCACGTTGCCATTGGCAACCACTGGTACCGCTGGCTGTGCGAGCGCGATGGGCTTGACCCAGTCGCGCACTATGCGGTACTGACCGAGCGCTACAAGGCGCCCAAACTCAGGCCGCCCTTTAACCACGAAGCCCGTCGCCGTGCAGGCTTCTCCCAGGCGGAACTCGACTGCCTCACGGGCCGACCTTGACGACCTCGAGGGCGCGAAGGGGGCCCATTGCGGTGGGGTTGGCAATATTGACGCTCATGGGGTTCATGGAGCCTCTCGGGCGTTGCGACTTACAAAAAATCGTTAACTTGCGGCTACATCACGCGCCAGCGCGCGGGTACGGGTTTCGGCGAAGTCAGCGGGCAGCGGATGCAGGTCAAGGCGACGCCCGGCTTTCAGAATCTGGCTTGGCACGTCATGACCGACCAGGGATGGCAGGCGCCCGGCTGCAGCCAGCAGCAGCGGCAGGTCGATGCCGGTATCGTAGCCCATGAGGGCCAAGGCGTGGGCGATTTCTTCGGTACACACGTTGCCTGACGCGCCCGGTGCATACGGGCACCCGCCAATGCCGCCAAAGGACGCATCAAACCGGTCGGCCCCCGCGTCAATGCCGGCCAGTACGTTGGCCAGACCCATGCCGCGGGTGTTGTGAAAATGCAGCGTCAGTTCGGTATCAGGCCAGCGCTGGCGGAATGCTGCGGTGAGTGCTGCCACCTGCGTCGGGTACGCCATGCCAGTGGTGTCGCACAGCGTGACGCCGTGCGCGCCCAGGGTCTCGATATACCGGTCACACCAGTCCAGCACGGTTGACAGCGGGACGTCGCCCTCCATTGGGCAGCCGAAGCTGCACGACAAGGACACGTTGACCGGAACCTGCGAGGCCCGCGTGATCGCCGCCACTTCGGCCAGAGCGGCGAATGACTGCTCCCGCGTCATGCGCAGGTTGGACAGGTTATGGCTTTCGCTGGCCGACATCACCAGGTTCAGCTCGTCGGCCTTCGACTCGATCGCCCGCTCGGCGCCGCGCAAGTTCGGCACCAGCGCGGTGTAGACGACACCCGGCGCGCGACGGATCTCGCGCATCACGATCTCGGCGTCGCGCAACTGGGGAATCGCCTTCGGCGAGACGAACGAGG
>JAYVNK010000643.1:0-8167 GCA_043758475.1 Comamonadaceae bacterium
GCCGCCGTTCGCATCATCGGCTAGCGCCCCTTTGGGCAGACCGCGCTTCAATCGCATCCGCTTCCGCGTTCACGAGGGCGGGGTCCTGCAAGTGGCCACCACTGCCGCGAAGCACCGGCATCGCCCAGCTGGCTTTTGGCGCAATCGCCGGAAACGTTTGCACGTAGGCCTCAATGCCCCGGCGCACCAGCTCGGCCACTGACCAGTCACGGGCCGCAGCGATTTGTTTGACTTGCCTGAACAATGGCTCCGGCAGCTGGATTTGAGTGCGTTGCATGATGGCAATCATACAGCGCCTACAACTTGATGTCAAAACCGATCAAACCAAAAAAGCCAGTCGGGGGGACTTACGCATCTGACGCGAGAGAGGTGACAGCGTGCAGCACCGCTTCCCCATACGCCTCCAGCTTCTTGGCCCCAATCCCGCTGATGCCCTGCAGGTCATCCAGGGACTGCGGCGCGCGCTCGGCGATGGCTGCCAGCGTGGCGTCGTGGAAGATCACATAGGCGGGCAGGTTGTGCTCGCGCGCCACCTCGGCGCGCCAGGCTTTCAGGGCGGCAAAACGCGCTTGCGCCGCGTCGTCCAGCGCAATGGCGGCTTTGGGCAGGGCGGGCTTGCCACCGGTTGATTTTGAAGAAACTGACGGTGAAGAGGCACGCTTGCCACTGCGCTCAGTCGGAGCAGAAACCGACTTACGCAGCCGCACGGCCACATCACCCTTAAGCACCGCACGCGAGCCGTCGGTGAGTTGCAGCGTGTTGAACGCCTGTGCGTCCACGGCCACGGCACCAATCGCAATCAACTGGCGCAGCACGCCGCGCAATTGCACCTCAGACAGGCCCGCACCAATGCCGAATGTGCTCAGGCGCTCATGGCCAAACTGGGTGACTTTGTCAGTGATTTTGCCGCGCAGGATGTCCATGATGTGGCCTGCGCCAAAGCTGATGCCGCTTTGCTGCTGCACGCGGTAAATGGTGCTGAGCAGCTTGCGCGCCGCGTCTGTGCCGTCCCAGACTTCTGGGGGCGATAAACAGTTGTCGCAATTTTTGCATGGCTGGCTGGCTTCATCAAAATAGCGCAGCAGCCGCACGCGCCGGCAGTCGGTCGCCTCGGCCAGGCCCAGCAGCGCGTCGAGCTTGCCGCGCAGGCCCCGTTTGAATTCCTCCCCGGCGGGGCTCTCGTCAATCATGCGGCGCTGGTTCACCACGTCTTGCAGGCCATACGACATCCAGGCGTCGGCGGCCTCGCCATCACGGCCTGCGCGGCCGGTTTCCTGGTAGTAGCCTTCGATGTTTTTGGGCATGTCCAGATGCGCGACAAAGCGCACATCAGGCTTGTCGATGCCCATGCCAAAGGCAATGGTGGCCACCATCACCACGCTCTCGCCGCGCAGAAAGCGGTCCTGGTTGGCCTGGCGCACTGATGCGTCCAGCCCGGCGTGGTAGGGCAGTGCGTCCACACCTTCATTGCAGAGCGTCTGCGCAATTTCTTCCACCCGCCTGCGCGACTGGCAGTAGACGATGCCCGCATCACCCGGGTGCTCGCGTGTGATGAAGCGAATGAGTTGCTGCGTCGCGTCTTTCTTTTCGACAATCGTATAGCGGATGTTGGGCCGGTCAAAACTGCTGACGAAGGCGCGGGCGTCCTGCAGTTGCAGGCGCTCCAGAATGTCGGCGCGCGTCAGCGCATCGGCCGTGGCGGTGAGCGCAATGCGCGGCACGCTGGCGTAGCGCTCGTGCAGCACGGTGAGGGCGCGGTACTCGGGGCGGAAGTCGTGGCCCCACTGGCTTACGCAATGCGCCTCGTCAATGGCAAACAGGCTCAAGTGCCCGCGCGCGTGCAATGAGTCCAGCTGCGCCAGAAAGCGTGGCGTCGTCACCCGCTCGGGCGCGGCATACAACAGCGTGATGTCGCCGCGCAGCAGGCGGCGCTCCACATCCGCTGCGTCTTCACCCGACAGCGTGGAGTTGAGAAAGGCGGCGCTCACACCGGCCTCACGCAAAGCGCCCACCTGGTCATGCATCAGCGCAATCAGCGGCGAGATGACGACCGTGATGCCGTGCCCGGCCTGCTGCCTGGCAATGGCGGGAATTTGGTAGCACAGCGATTTGCCGCCGCCCGTGGGCATCAGCACTAGCGCGTCGCCACCCGCCACCACGTGGCCGATGATGGCCTGCTGCGGGCCGCGAAACTGCCCGTAACCAAAGACTTCACGCAGGATGGTGCGGCTGGGGTCGGGCGGGTTCGGCGGGTTGGATGGGCTTTGGGCTGGCGCGCCAGTGGGCATCGGGTTCAACGCCGACGCCGCTGTCTGGCCTGGGGCGTGCAAACCGTCAGTTGCTATCATTAGTATATCTAACTACACATACAAGACGGGGGCTAGAGGCTGATTTTATGGTTATTTTCAGGAAAAACGTCACATTTGCTCCCATGGCAGGCCGTCAAAGCGCCATCCGTTCACGGTAGAGCGGTGGAATGTGTCGTCCAGGTCGCCCTCAAAGCCGTGCACTACGTTGACCAGGTCGGTAAACCCGGCGGCTTCCAGCGCCAGGCCGGCGTCCACCGTGCGCTTGCCGCTGCGGCAAATCAGGATCACCGTGCGGTCTTGGGCACCCGCCTCGCGCGCCACCTGGCGCACAAACTCGGGTGCGTTGGGCGTGAGGTCTGGGTACTCGTACCAGGCAATGATGTGCACGCCCGGCGGGCGGCCCACGTAGAGCGACTCAATCTCCATGCGCACGTCCACAAACAGGGCGCCGGGTTGCTGCTGGATCAATGCCCAAGTGGCTTTGGGGAGGAGGTTTCTCATGGGCCTATTGTCCTGCATCGGTTGGGCCAGCCAAGGGCTCAAGCATGGCGTTCTGGCCCCGTGTTTGCTGGACTGGCATAGGCCCCTTCGTGACCGTCGGAGCATTCAGGAGTTTTCAGGAGTCCCCATGTCATATCTGCTGCTGGTCATCGAGCCCCCCGGGCAACGCGCTACGCGCAGCCAGGTCGAGGGCGAGGAAGCCTTTACACAGATGCTTTGCTTCGCTGACGATTTGAAGGCGCGCAATCTCCTGCTGGGCACCCATTCGCTGACCGGCGACACCGCTGGCGTGCGCGTGCAAATGCGCGCTGGCCAGCGCCGCCTGCTGGACGGGCCTTTTACCGAGGCCAAGGAAATGGTCGGCGGCTACTTTCTGCTGGACTGCGCCACCCGGGATGAGGCTGTGGCCATCGCGGCCCAGTGCCCGGCCGCTGCCTGGGCTACGGTGGAAGTGCGCGAAACAGGCCCCTGCTACATGTGACGACATGTGACGCCGAGGCGCCAGGGGCACTGGTTCATTTATTTCGCGGGATCGTGTCTACCCTGTCGATTGAGCCCCCTCTTGACCGTCGTGAGGTTGTAGGCCAAAGTCGCAGGTAGATTTGATCGCCCGCCCGCGAGTTGGTCCCCCGTCAAGCAACCCTGCACATACCCAGGATCTCCCATGCTGAAAACCATCCTGATCACCGTGGTCGCAGCCATTGCGCTGTTTCTGATTTACGTAACGACTCGGCCCGACACCTTCAAGGTCGCTCGCTCAACGCAGATCAAGGCCGCACCCGACAAAATCTTCCCGCTCATCAATGACATGCGCAGCTACAACACCTGGAACCCGTACGTCAAAAAAGACCCCACCGTCAAGCTGACTTACAGCGGCCCGGCGGCTGGCACAGGCGCCAAGTTTCTGTTTGACGGCAACAAGGACGCCGGCAAAGGCAGCATTGAAGTCGTCGCAGCCACGCCGCCCGGCCAGGTGGACATGCGCCTGGTGATGGCCGAGCCGTTTCCCATCGACAACCGGGTGCGCTACACGGTAGCTCCCAAAGGCGGGGGTTCTGAAGTGACCTGGGCCATGGAAGGGCCGGTGCCCTACATCGCCAAGATTGCGCATCTGTTTTTCAACATGGACCGGATGGTTGGCACTGACTTTGAGGCCGGGCTGGCCAGCCTCAAGGCGCTGGCTGAGGCGCGTTAACCATCACAGAAAAATAGTGTCGACTGAGTGTCGATTTGACCGCCCTGATGCGTCGTAGAAACAGGGAGAGAGAAAGAAGCCTTGAATTTCTGAAGAGCTTCGTCGTCACTTCACTTTTTGAACCAAGGAGCCACCCTCATGTCCACGCCAAAAGTCAAACCCATCCCCGAGGGAATGCACTCGCTGACGCCCCACCTGGTTTGCGCCGGGGCTGCCGCTGCCATCGAGTTTTACAAGAAGGCCTTCAACGCTACGGGAGACGGTTTCCTGCCCACCCCTAATGGCAAAGTCATGCATGCAGAAATACGAATCGGCAATTCGGCCCTGATGCTGATGGACGAGTGCCCCGAAATGGGGGGGGGCTCGGCCCCAAGTCGCTCAAAGGCTCACCCGTCACCATCCACCTGTATGTTGAAAACGTCGATGCCGTGGTAGCCCAGGCGGTGGCCGCCGGGGCCAAAGTCACCATGCCGGTGGCAGACATGTTCTGGGGCGACCGCTATGGCCAGCTTGAAGATCCGTTTGGCCACAAATGGTCTGTCGCCACCCATATGCGCGACTTGAGCCCGCAGGAGATGCAGGAGGGAATGGCAAAGATGGGTGCACACCAGCCGTGACCGAAAGGAACCATGCCATGAACTACATCGACATCTTTGTCGCCGCCGTGCCCACGGCAAACCGTGCAAAGTACCTGACGCATGCCAACGCCACCACGTCCATTTTCAAGGAGTGCGGTGCCCTGGGTGTTTTGGAATGTTGGGGCGACGACGTGCCCGAAGGCAAATTGACGTCTTTGCCCATGGCGGTGAAATGCCAGCCCGATGAAACCGTGGTGTTCTCCTCGGTCACGTGGCCTTCGCGGGCCGCGCGTGACGAGGGCATGAAAAAATTCATGGCCGATCCGCGTCTGGAGGAGATCAACATGCCGTTTGATGGCAAGCGCATGATTTTTGGCGGGTTCCAGACGATGGTTGAGGCCTGACCGACGCTCTGTGAACACGCTAAAGTGACCGAGACGGAAACAGCGAAAGCCACGCACCAGGCCATCACTGCCACCTGGCGGCTGGAGTCTGCGAAGGTGATCGCCCATGTGGCCCGCATTGTGCGCGATGTGGGCGTGGCCGAAGAGCTGGCGCAGGACGCGCTGGTGGCCGCGCTGGAGCACTGGCCCTGTGGACGGCGTGCCCCACAACCCGGGAGCCTGGCCATGACCACTGCCAAAAACCGCGCCCTGGACTGGCTGCGCAGGTGGCGCTGCACGCCAAAAAGCACGAAGCATTGGGTGCCGACCTGGAAGCGTTGCAAGCCTACGTGGTGCCCGATTTTGTCGATGGGCTGGACGCGGCGCGGGAAGATGAAATTGGCGACGACTTGCTGCGCCTGATGTTCACGGCCTGCCACCCGGTGCTGTCTCTGGATGCGCGGGTGGCGCTTACCCTCAAGCTGCTGGGTGGCCTAAGCACCGACGAGATTGCCCGTGCTTTTCTGGTGCCCGAGCCCACCATGGCGCAGCGCATCGTGCGCGCCAAGCGCACCCTCACCGCTGCCAAGGTGCCGTTTGAAGTGCCGCGCGCCGATGCGCTGGAGGCCCGCCTGGCAGCCGTGCTGGAAGTGGTGTACCTCATCTTCAACGAAGGCTATTCGGCCACGCTGGGCGACGACCTGATGCGCCCGGCCATGATCGACGAAGCGCTGGGCCTGAGCCGCCTGCTGGCCGGGCTGCTGCCGCAAAACAGCGAAGTGCATGGCTTGCTGGCGTTGATGGAAATCCAGGCCTCGCGCACCACCGCGCAGGTGGACGCGCACGGCCAGCCCGTGCTGCTGCAACACCAGGACCGCAGCCGCTGGGACCGCTTTTTGATCCACCGTGGCCTGGCCGCATTGGCGCGCGCTGAAGCGCTGGGCGGCGCGCGCGGCCCCTATGCCCTGGAGGGCGCGCTGGCCGCCTGCCATGCGCGCGCGCCCACGGCAGCGGCCACCGACTGGGTGCAAATAGTGGCGCTGTACGACGCGCTGGCGCAGGTGGCCCGGTCGGCAGTGGTGGCGCTGAACCGCGCCGTGGCGGTGGGCATGGCGTTTGGCCCGGCGGCGGGCCTGGAGCTGGTGGATGAACTGGCCCAGGACGCGTCGCTCAAACAATACCCCTGGCTGGCCAGCGTGCGCGGCGATCTGCTGCACAAGCTGGGGCGCACGCAGGAGGCAAGCGCCGAATTCACACACGCCGCGGGCCTGACGCGCAATGCGCGCGAGCGGGAATTTCTGCTGGGCCGTGCGCAGAGCCCCACAACTTGACGCACACATGACCCAAACGTTGATAACTCAACCGTCATCAGCTCACGGTTTGACGCAGCGCCAGCGCTGGCTGGCCCTGATGGTGGTCTGCCTGGGCGTGCTGATGATCGTGCTGGACGTGACCATCGTCAACGTGGCGCTGCCGTCCATCAAGGCCGACCTGGGCTTTACCGAAACATCGCTGGTGTGGGTGGTCAACGCCTACATGCTGACGTTTGGTGGCTTTTTGCTGCTCGGCGGCCGCCTGGGCGATTTGTTTGGCCACCGGCGGGTGTTCCTTATCGGCATCCTTGCGTTCACAGTTGCTTCGGTGGTGTGCGGGCTGGCCACGTCGCGGGCCTGGCTGGTGGGCGCACGCGCGGTGCAGGGGCTCGGTTTTTGCGGAAATTGGGAGTAAAAATGGCCTGTAGCCCGCATATGGTATGAATAATTAGCTATAATTATTATAGTTATTTCTGTTGTGGCTATTTCGCGCGCTGACAAAGTAGGCCGTAGTGGCGCAAAAGTCGCCATTAAGGAGAAATGTAGGGCCACTTCCCCACGATCTTCAGCCACACCGCCCGTGGGTGTCTGGGTACTAGGACCCCCGGCACCAATGCCACCTCCACAAATGCCACCTCCACCACCAGCCCGTTCTGGTCAGTCAAGCTCCCTCTTACTGCCAACCGTTTCTTGCCTCACTTCCTGCCATAAGCCCCATCATGATCCGCAGCGACGGTCAGAAACCGGATGAAATCACCCTCCCGATACGCCGTGGCGCGCCTGGATTGGGTGATTCGAAGTGAGTAGATCGCATCGACACCTGCCGGGGGCTTGATGCTGGCGATTTTTTCCCACTTCAGCCCGTTATCCCGATAGAGCTGGTTCCAGGTCAACTGACGAATCTTGTTCAGTGTGTCCAGCGCCGCGTGCCGTTCTGGCTTTTGCAAGGTTAGCAGGTTGGTTTGAAACACTATGTTGTTCAGGTCGAGACGGACCAACGTCTCCACAGTGGCATTGGCGCTGGCACCGGGACCAGCGCTGTCACTTTGCTTTGGCATGCGACAGGCGGCTCAGCGTCTTGTCCACTGAGGCATCGCTTGGCGCATGCGTGCTGGACCAGGCCAGGGCTTTGACCAGATCGTCCGCAGCACCTGGTGCGTGGAGCCAACGTTCGTTATCGGGAACCACGGTGGCTGTGCGCACCAGCCAGACGCCGACTTCCTTTTCTTCGATCAGCACCTGTCTGCCGGCAAACTGTTTGCCCAATGAGATTTGGCCGTTGGTACCAACCACCTTGACGCTGACGGGAAGGGTTGCTGTTGGTTTCATCTTGATTTCCTAACTTAGTAATGCACGAATATGCTAACACTGATCAGCGATTCGCCTCAGCTGGATTAGCTGGATGTCCCTTCTTGAACTCCGTGATCGTTTCGAGACCCGCTGCACCGCGCCTAACGCCATGGCGTATGAGCATGGCGGTGACGACGAGTCCAAGCCTGACTTCAATATAGGGTGAATCCGCGAACCCTTTTTACGTTATGCAGTCGCCCCGGGTGCCAGCTAGCCAGCCTGTCGCGCCGAGCGCGGCGGACATACAAGCAGTTTGTCGGGGCTGACGAACGCCTGATCCATCGGGCTTAACATCGACGAATTCCCGGCTTGATGGGGCGATACGGGACAGATGAATCTTTTCACTGTACCTTTTCACTACTGCCACCCGGCCCACCACCCCTCAAACTCACTGGGCCGCACCCGATAGCGGGCGATATTGCCTTCGTGCAGGCTCATCAACTGGGTTTCCACCACTTCGATGAAGCTGGGCTGGTCTTGCAATGGAACCTGGCTTTGCGCAAAGCCGCGCACGTAACTGATGGCACCGGTCTTGTCC
>JAYVNK010000644.1:0-8161 GCA_043758475.1 Comamonadaceae bacterium
TGACCTGAAAATCATCGTGACCTCGGCCACGATTGATGCGGACCGGTTTGCCTCGCATTTTGCAAGCGCCAAGGGCAAGGCGCCAGTGGTCATGGTCTCGGGCCGCATGTTCCCGGTGGAGCAGCGCTATCGGCCTTTTGAAGAGTCGCGCGACTATGACCTGAATAACGCGATTGCCGATGCCGTGGACGAGCTGTGGCGCGGAATCGGAGCCAGCGGTCAAGCCGCCGGGGTGCACAACAGTGGCGACATTCTGATCTTTCTGCCGGGCGAGCGTGAAATACGCGAGGCGGCAGACCATTTGCGCAAGCATTTGAGCCACCAGCCGCTGTTTCGCAATGCCGAGGTGCTGCCGCTGTTTGCGCGCCTGAGCCCCGCAGAGCAAGACCGGATATTTGACAGCCATACCGGGCGGCGCATTGTGCTGGCCACCAACGTGGCTGAGACCTCGCTCACCGTACCGGGGACCCGATACGTCATTGACGCAGGAACAGCGCGCATGAAGCGCTACAGTTTAAGAAGCAAAGTGGAGCAGTTGCTGGTCGAGCCCATCAGCCAATCCTCTGCCAACCAGCGGGCAGGGCGTTGTGGCCGGGTGGCCAACGGCATTTGCATCCGGCTGTATGACGAGAAAGATTTTGAGGGCCGCCCGCGCTTTACCGAGCCGGAGATTTTGCGCTCATCCTTGGCCGGCGTGATTTTGCGCATGAAGTCCCTGCACCTGGGCATTGTTGAAGAGTTTCCGTTTCTGGAGCGGCCGTCCAGCCGTGCCATCGCCGACGGCTACCAGTTGCTCAACGAGCTGGGCGCTGTTGATGATGCAAACGAGCTGACGCCGATGGGTTGGGAACTGGCGAAGCTGCCACTGGACCCGCGCGTGGGCCGCATGATTGTGGAGGCACGCACGCGCGGCGCGCTGGACGAGGTGCTGGTGATTGCGTCGGCCCTGAGCGTGCAGGACGTGCGGGATCGCCCGATGGACATGCAGACCCAGGCGGATCAGGCGCATGTGAAGTTTGACGATGAGAAGAGCGAGTTTTCGGGGTATCTGAAGGTTTGGAAGTGGCTGGGAGAGGTGCACGGCAACCGTAACCGTGTGCCCGCTGACGCGGTCACGCGAGAAATTGGGGTCAGAGCCCAATCTTCGGAGTCTGCTCCGGCTGGAGCCGACTCCCGAAATCGGGATCTGACCCCAATTTCCCAGCCCCCAATTTCCCGCAAACTCTCCAACCGCCAATACGAGCAGCTCCTGCGCCAGAACTTCATCAATATCCGCCGTGTGCGGGAGTGGCGTGACATTCACTCGCAGTTGCACACGGTTGTGGCCGAGCACAAGTGGAAGCTCAATATCAACCCAGCGAGCTACGAGCACTTGCATTTGTCGATGCTGTCAGGACTGCTGGGCAACATCGGCTGCAAACTGGAAGACGGGCAGAGCGGCGAATACCTGGGTGCGCGGGGCATCAAGTTTTACGCGCACCCTGGCGCGCACCTGGCCAAGAAACCGGGGCGCTGGATTGTGGCTGCTGAACTGGTCGAGACCACGCGGTTGTTTGGCAGGGGCATTGCCAACATCGAGCCGCAATGGCTGGAGCAAGTCGGCGGCCATCTGCTGAAGAAACAGCTGCTGGACCCGCATTGGGAAAAGAAGGCGGCCGAGGTGACGGCACTTGAGCGGGCCACGCTGTACGGCATCGTCATCTACAACGGCCGGCGCATGAACTATGGTCGGGTGGATCCGGTGGCCGCGCGCGAGATTTTCATTCGGGAAGCGTTGGTGAACGACCAGTGGGAAACCGCATTGCCGTTCCTTGGTGCCAACCACAAACTCATCAAACAGGTGGAAGATCTGGAGCACAAGGCGCGCCGGCAGGACGTGCTGGTGGACGATGAGCTGATCTACGCCTTTTATGACCAGCAGCTGCCCTCGGACGTGTGCAGCGGCCACAGCTTTGAGCGCTGGTACCGGGAGGAAAGCAAAAAGAACCCCAAACTTTTGATGCTCACCCGCGAGGAGCTGATGCGCCACGAGGCCGCAGGCATCACCACCCAGTCGTTCCCAAAAACCATCCGCCTGGGCGGTGTCGATTGCGCTGCCACCTACCTGCACGAGCCGGGTGACGCCAAGGACGGCCTGACCGTGACTGTGCCGCTGTTTGTACTGAACCAGGTAAATGAAGAGCGGTGCGAATGGCTGGTGCCCGGCATGCTCAAGGACAAGGTGCAGGCGCTCATCAAAACCCTGCACCAGCGGCCGCGCTCGCGCCTGATTCCGCTGCCAGAGACCGCTACCAAAATGGCAGCAACCTTGAACACGCCCGAGATTTTTGGCCACGGCCCGCTGGTGGATGCGGTGCTGAAGCTGGTGCGCCTTGCCACGTCGCTGGACATCGTGCGGGCCGACATCAAGGCCGACATGCTGACGCCGCACTTCTTCATGAATTTTCGTATCGTCGATGAGCATGGCAGGCAGCTTGGCACCGGTCGCAATCTGGGGGGGTTGAAGGCAGAACTCGGCGCGCAAGCCCGGGGTGCTTTTCAGGCGCTGGCGGGTTTGAAAATGGCGCAAAATGCCGGGAAAACTCCTGTTTTGGAAGAAAAAAAGGCTGTAGCCACTGTCCCACGTGCACAAGCAGCTATAAAAAACGAAGTAAATCAGGCTGTGGCTGCCGGACAGCGCTACACCGCCTGGACGTTCGGCGAGCTACCCGAGCTGCTCGAAATACAGAAGGGCGGGCAGGTCCTGATTGGTTTCCCCGCGCTGGTGGATCTTGCCGAAGCTGGCGTCAGCATTGAGGTGTTCGACGAGCCCGTTGTTGCCGCCGCCAAGCACCGCGCGGGCCTGCGCCGCCTGTTTGCTTTGCAGATCAAGGACGCGCTGAAGTACCTTGAGAAAAACATCCCTGATCTGCAAAAAATGGCCGTGGCCTACATGCTGGTGGGCCGCGCAGCCGATGGCACGGGCGGCGGTTCGGTCGAGGGCTTGCGCGACCAAATCATTGCTGTGGCGCTGGACCGCGCCTTTCTGTTGGAGCCGCTGCCCACCAACGAGGCGGATTTCAAACGCCGGGTGGAGGAGGGCCGGGGCCGCCTAACGCTCATCGCCAATGAAGTGGCCCGCCTGGCCGCAAGCATTTTGCTGGAGTACGCTGTGGCCGTGCGCAAAATCAAAGACACAAAAAACGCCCCCGATGCGACGGCAGACGCCACCCAGCAACTGCAGCGCCTGATGCCCAAGCGCTTTTTGACGGATTCGCGGTGGTCCCAACTGCCGCACTTTGCACGCTACCTGAAAGCCATCACGGCGCGGCTGGACAGATACCGCGCCGACCCGGCGCGTGACGCCGCGCGCCTCGCCGAACTGCGCCCGCAGGAGCAGCGCTACTGGCGCCTGGTGGCCGAGCGCAAAGGCGTGGTCGATGAGCGCATGCAGGAATTCCGCTGGCTGCTGGAGGAGTTGCGCGTGAGCTTCTTCGCGCAGGAATTGCGCACGCCACAGCCCGTCAGTGCCAAACGGCTGGACAAAGCCTGGGCGCAACTTAGCACTTGATGCGCCACCTGATGACCCAATTATTTCGAACACGGTTGACGCTGTTATTGCAACGGGCCAGCCAGCTTGACCCGGTCGTCGAAGGCCTGCTGTGGGCCAGCGCCGGCGGGCTTTGCCTGTCGATCCTGAACGCCGTGATGCGCGGCATGTCGCTCCAGCTGGACCCGCTGCAGGCCCAGTTTTTGCGTTACAGTTTTGGTTTGGTGGTCATGTTGCCGCTGGTCCTGCGCGCTGGGGTTGCAGCCTATGTGCCCAAGCAGATTGGCGGGCAATTCCTTCGCGGCGCAGTGCACACCGCAGCGCTGTGCCTGTGGTTTGCGGCGCTGCCAAAAATTCCCCTGGCTGACATGACGGCGATTGGGTTTACCGGGCCGATCTTCATCATGGTGGGCGCCTACCTGTTTTTCAAGGAGCCCATGCGCTGGGAGCGCTGGCTGGCGGCGAGCATTGGATTCGTTGGCGTCGTCATTGTGGTCGGGCCCAAGCTGTCGGGCGCTGGTGGCATGTACAACCTCGTCATGCTGGCCTCGGCTCCGCTATTTGCGGCGTCTTTTCTGCTCACGAAGGGCCTGACACGATATGAGCGGGTGGAAGTGATTGTCGTGTGGCAGGCCATCACCGTTACGCTGTTCAGCCTGCCGTTGGCGATGCTGCATTGGCAATGGCCCACGCTGGTGCAATGGGGCACTTTTTTTATAGGCGGCATTGTGGGCAGCGCCGGGCACTACTGCTTGACGCGGTCCTTTGGCATTGCGGACATCTCCGCCACGCAGTCGGTCAAGTTTCTGGATTTGGTGTGGTCTGCCGCGCTGGGGTGGGTTGTTTTTTCGGATACGCCAGCTCAGTCAACGCTGGTGGGGGGCGTGGTGATCTGTGCGTCAACCGTGTGGATTGCAAGACGCGAGGCCCGCAGGAGACTCTGAGCCGGGCGATGAGGCAACCCTAGTTCGAAGGCACCAGCAGCACCGGGTTGGCAGTTTTCGGCTCAATCGTTACCGAGCTTTTGCCTGGCGGCAAAACCACCGTCTCCACCTGCTTGATCAAGCCGCCGCCCTGCACGCTGCCACTGGCGCTGCCCAAGCCTGCCACACGGGCCTGGCACGCGGCGCGTTCCTCGCCCAGCAACACATTGCATCGCTGCATCGCATTGGCATCAAAGTTGGCGCCGTTGTTGTCTAGCGTGCCACGCCGTTTTTCGGCTTGGGCCGCGCCCGAACTTTTTAGGCAGGTTGCCTGTTCTTCGCCAGTGGTGTTGGCCATGCACCACGCACGCTCCTGCTGGTAGTTGCCCGAACTGTCAATGCCGGTATTGCCTGGCGTGCCAATAGCGGACACCTGCGCGGTTGCGGCAACGACCGCGAACAATGCGCACAGGCCGAAAGCCACGGCGGCTTTGCGCGGGCGGGGGCTCGTGCCGGTATTGGCTCTGCTGCTGTTGGGAAGGGATTTCATGCTCATGCTCCTTGGATGGGAAGATAGAGCATGGTAAAAATTTTGCCAACTTGGCGTCAGCAGAGAAAGCCGCGTCCGCGCTTGGCGCAAGACCCCGTCTGCGCGTAGGACAGCATTACCTGCGAGGCTTGGGCGTCTGAGCCGGGTTTGCTTACAGGCGCGCCAGCCGGTCCAGCGCGCAATTCAGCGTCTCATCCTTTTTGGCGAAGCAAAAGCGCACGACGCGCTGGTCAAAACCGTCACCATAAAAGGCGGATAGCGGAATTGCCGCCACGCCGATCTCGGTGGTGAGCCATTTGCAGAAATCAGCCTCGCCCAGGTCGCTCACGCTGGAAATGTCCACACACTGAAAGTAGGTGCCCTCGCTGGGCAGCAGCTTGAATTTGGTGCGCTTGAGGCCGTTGCGGAACAGGTCGCGCTTGCGCTGGTAGAAGGCGGGCAATTCCAGATAAGGCTTGGCGTCAGCCATGTAAGCGGCCAGCCCGTATTGCACCGGCGTGTTGACCGTGAACACGTTGAACTGGTGGATCTTTCTGAATTCGGCCGTGAGCGCTGCGGGTGCGGCCACGTAGCCCACTTTCCAGCCGGTCACGTGGTAGGTTTTGCCGAAGCTGGACACAACGAAAGCGCGTGCAGCCAAGCCAGGGAAGCGCGCCGCACTCTGGTGTGGCTTGCCGTCAAACACCATGTGCTCGTACACCTCGTCGCTGATCAGCAAGACGTTGGTGGGCGCCAGAATGTCCTGCAGCGCCAGCATGTCCTCGCGCGTCCACACCGTGCCGCTGGGGTTGTGCGGCGAGTTGACGATGATGGCGCGGGTTTTGGGCGTGATAGCCGCTGCAATTTTGCCGAAATCGGGCCGGAAGGCACCCGGCGTCAGGGGCACCCGCACCACCACCCCGCCAGCCAGCTCAATATTGGGCACATAGCTGTCATAGCAGGGTTCCAGCACAATGACCTCGTCACCCAGGTGAACCACGGCCAGAATTGCCGTGATGATGGCCTGCGTAGCCCCGGCGGTGATGGTAATTTCGGTTGCAGCCCTGTATTCGTATGCATAGACAGCTCTTACTTTTGTAGCGACTCTCTCCCTTAACTCAGCCACGCCGGTCATGGGCGGGTACTGGTTCAGGCCGCGCACCATGGCGTCGGTGACGTCTGCCACCAGCTTCGGGTCACAGTTGAAATCAGGAAATCCCTGGCCCAGGTTGACGGCATTTTTTTCTGCGGCCAGGGTGGACATCACGGTAAAAATCGTCGTGCCTACGTTGGGCAGGCGGCTTTGAAGAGATGGGGTCATAGTTTCTCAATCAGTTGGCGACAGAGCTGGTTCGCTTCGCGTAACTGCGGTCTGTCCCGCAAGGTTTTACAATTCATAATCATTCGCATGTCCGGTCATGGCCTGGGTGATGAAGTTGCGGTTCAGGCGGTCGCTCAGCAACTCGGCAAACTGGTAGACGAAGTTTCGCAGATAGGCGCCGCGCTTGAAGGCCACGCGCGTCACATTTTGCCCAAATAGCTGGCCTGCGGGGCGGATCACCAAATCGCTTTTGGCGCCTTCCGCAATCACGTCGCGCACCGCCATCTCGGCCGCGATGCCTACGCCCAGGCCCAAGCGTACATAGGTTTTTATCACGTCGGAGTCAATCGCTTCCAGCGCCACTCTTGGTGCCAGTTTGCGCGTGGCAAATGCCTGGTCGATTTTTGTGCGGCCGGTGTAGGCCGGGTGGTAAGTGATCAGCGGCTCCTGGGCGATGTCTTCCAGCGTGATGTTTTGCTTGAGCGCCAACGGGTGGCCGGCGGGCAGCACCAGAACGTGCTGCCATTCGTAGCAGGGCAGGGTGACCAGCTCGGCGAAGCCTGCCAGGGCTTCGGTGGCAATGCCGATTTCGGCCACTTCGTCAATCAGCATGCGGGCCACCTGCTCAGGTGAGCCCTGGTGCAAGCTGACGTTGACTTTAGGGTAGGCCTCACGGAGCCTGGCCACAGGTTGCGGCAGCACGTAGCGCGCCTGCGTGTGGGTGGTGGCAATTGACAGCGTGCCACTGTCCTCGGCACTGTACTGCTCGCCAATGCGCTTGAGGTTGCCCACCTCGCGCATGATCAGATCAATGCTTTTGAGCACGTGCTGACCGGGCTCGGTAATGCGTTTGAGGCGTTTGCCGTGGCGGGCAAAGATCTCGATGCCCAGCTCTTCTTCAAGCTCGATGATGGCTTTGGAGACGCCAGGCTGGGAGGTGTGCAGCGCACGGGCAGCCTCGGTGAGGTTGAGGTTGCGCCGGACGGCTTCCTGGACAAAGCGGAATTGGTGCAAATTCATGTCAAATTATGAGCGCAAGTCGCAAGCGCAATTTTGGCCAGCAACTCGATCATGGCTGGCTGCTCACCCACTGACGCCTGCAAATTGAATTCTGCCCCCGGATGTTGCCTGCGCAGCGCATCCAGCAGCAAGGGCAGGTCTTCACGGGCGTGTTTGCCAACGCCTAAAAACATCGGAACGATGGTGATGGAGTGAATGCCCTCGGCCATCAGGCCATCGACAGTGGTGCCGAGATCTGGCTCAGTCAGCTCCAGGTAGGCACAACGCACGGCCACCGCCGCATCCAGCGCGCGCACCCGCTCAGCTACGGCCTCAATCGGCTTGCGCCAAAGCGGGTCACGTGACCCATGGCCAAAAAGAACGACGCCACGCTGTGTCATGCTGCGCTTGCCTGTGGTTTGGAAGATAGGGTGTGCCTGGCGCTACCTTCGCAGCACCAGCCAGCCAAAGGCGGTGAGCGAAAGCAGTGAATAAATCATGCCGGGCAATGCCGCTGTCAGCCAGGGTTGCCAGTTTTGCAGGTTGCCAATGTAGCCGAACACGTTGTTGAGCAAAAAGAAACTGATGCCCGCCATGACCCCACCAAAAACATAGGTGGCAATGCCGCCCGAGCGGAAATGCAGGTAGGCAAACGGCAGAGCCAGCACTACCATCACCAGGCAGCTCAAGGGGTAGAAGACCTTTTTCCAGAACTCGATTTCATAGCGCTGCGCGGTCTGCCCGTTGGCATCCAGATGCTGGATGTACTCAAACAGGTCGATGGTGCTCATGCGCTCGGGCTTGAGCACGGCGGCCGACACCATCTCGGTGCTGATCTGGGTGGGCCAGCGAAAGCTGGC
>JAYVNK010000645.1:0-2595 GCA_043758475.1 Comamonadaceae bacterium
GTTTTCCGCTGGGGAAATCGTGCTTGATGAACTCGACGACGGCCGACCCCTTGTCCACGGCAATCACCGTGCCTAGCTGCACCTCGTCTCGCTTTTCCATGTCACGGCGCTGGATCACAACCGGCTGGCTGGACAGGTAGGGCCTGCTGAACGTGGCATAGGTTTCGCGCTCAGGCGTGCGGGATACGGAGCCTACCAGGTCAATCTCGCCCAGTTTGAGCAGGTTCAGCGCTTCGACAAAATTAACTGCGGTCACCACTTCGACACGTTTTTTCAGGCGCTTGGCAACCAGCGTCGCGTAGTCGGCAGTGATGCCTGCCACTTGCGCGCCGGTGGTGATGATTTCCAGCGGCGGGTAGCCCGAATCGGCTACCCCAATGCGCAGCACATCTGTGTCGGCGCGCGCGCCTGGGCTCGCACGCATGAGCAGCACCGCATTGGCTGGCAACACCGGCCCACTCATTTCCGTGGCTGGGAAGATGCGCACCGGCTCGATGTCAGCCGCGCGGGCCGCCGTGGCGATCAACGCCTGCGCCAGTGCAAGTGCAAACGCCAAGGCCACAGCGCCGACCCACACTGCGGTAAAGCGGACAAATTTACCGATGGGCATGAAAGGCGGGCGCAATGTCGGCATGTGGTGTGGATCTTATGTCAAGGAAAATGGCGGCGGAAGTGGCTAAGATATTGCAATGAAACTCCCCTCCCGATTTTGGGCCGACCTCACGTCGCGCCATTTTGCGCAGCTTGCGGCCAGCGACCGCATCGACCAGACCGTGGCGGTGCTGCCGGTCGCGGCTACCGAGCAGCATGGCCCGCACCTGCCAGTCAGTGTGGACACCACGCTGGTGGATGGCGTGATTCAAGCCGCCCTGCCCCACCTGCCATCCGACCTGCCGGTGCTCTTCATGCCAACCCAGCAGGTTGGCAAAAGCAATGAGCACATCCGCTTTCCTGGCACGCTGACGCTGTCGGCGCAGACGCTCATGGCGGTGTGGATGGAACTGGGGACGTGCGTTGCGCGCGCGGGCATCAAGAAGCTGGTGCTGCTCAATTCCCACGGCGGCCAAGTGAGCGTGATGGACATTGTGGCGCGTGATTTGCGCACCGCGCATGACCTGATCGTCTACAGCACCAGCTGGTACACGCTGCCGCTGGGCGATGAGGTGCTGGGGCTGTTCCCGCCCGCGGAGCACCGCTTTGGCATCCATGCGGGCGACATGGAAACCTCCATGATGCTGGCCCTGCGTGAAAAATACGTGGACATGGCGCAGGCCAGAAACTTCCGCTCCAGCGCCGAGGAACGCGCAGCCAAATACCCGATCCTGGGCAACGGCAGCAGCGCCAAACTCGGCTGGCAGGTGCAGGATTACAACCCGCAAGGCGCAGCAGGCAACGCGGCCATCGCAACGGTGGCCAAGGGGCATGCCTTGATCAATGCAGCCGGCCTGCAACTGGCCCGGTTGTTGCAGGAAGTGAGCGACTTACCACTGACCACCCTGAACCCGCATGCCCGCCCCGATGCACAGCCTGAATTCAATACCGAACCGTTCGCCGGTCGATGAGTGTTCTGCCGCCTAACCGTACAAAACATTTTGAACTCGACTCAGCCATGAGTCCAAAGAAAATCACTGTCCACGCCGCTGCCAGCGCTTACGCCCTCGACGCGTCCGCCCGCCCCCCCCCCCCCAATCATCCTCGACAGGCAAACCTCTGGCCAACTACCTGACCGCCAAACGCATCGGCGACACGCTTTATCTGAGCAGTGTTATTGCGGTAGACCCCGGCACCCGCCCAGTCATAAACGCCTTTGAGGATTTGCCCGCGCACGCCATCACCCAGCCGCGTGGCCCGGGCTATGCCACCGGCCAGATGAGCGTGGATATTTTTGAAGCGCCTGCGGCATGTCAGAGCTGGTTTATGCTCAAACGCATTCAGGCCATCGTGCAAGTCGATGGCGGGCAAATGCGCGACGTGTTCAAGCTGGTGCAGTACTTTCGCAACCTGCGCAGCTTCAATTCATCGTCAAATAGGCCTCCAGCCCCCGTCCAATATGCATAAATAGCTATTTATATTATAGCTTACCAATCTACGCAGGCACCAGCGCCCGGTTACCCTTCAATTTCGGGATATTGGCCATCGCGGCCGTCGCGCACTCTTTGAGTTTGAGCAAAGTCGCCTGTTTGGCTTCGTCGGCGGGGTCCGCACTGGCGATGATTTTGCCGAAGCCGTCCAGCCGACTTTCACGGATCCAGTTGCGCAGGACCTTGTCCTGAGACCATTGGAACTGGTTCATCATGTTGGCCATGATTGAGCGGGGGTAGCTGTCCGGGCTGTCGGGAAAAGGCACGGCACCACACAGGCGGTTCTTCGTGGCGTCGTCGGCATAGTGGGCTTCTACATACGCTGTAAGCGCGGCGCTGAAGTTTCTGGTTCATCACGCGGTCGAAATAGCCGCTGACTTCGGCACCCGATGCCAGTTCGTACAGGCCCTTGTTTGCGCCGACCGTGTCCTTGCGACTGGTGCCCAATGCCAGGGAGTTGACGCCATAAAACGCGGACGGCTGGTGCAGGGTGACGAAGGAATAGGCATCATTC
>JAYVNK010000646.1:0-8150 GCA_043758475.1 Comamonadaceae bacterium
GCCCTGCGACCGTGTACCTGCGGTTCGCAGCCTTGGCACGGCTTGGTTGGCACGTTGGATCCGCTGCGGAGCTTATTTTAAGCAGTTTTGACAGTAACACTGATCTGTAGCCCCCGTCGAATTTGGATGAGTAGCTATTGAGGACCCTCTGCATAACTGATCGCATGTCTGGTGTTTGGGATGCATCTGTTACCTGTTACTGCACCCGTCAAGATTTTGCCATAGAGAGGCTCAAAAAAACCGGAGCAAGGTGACCGCAACACGGTTGTTTCACGGGGCAATGCATAAGGGACGTTTTACCCAATTCTTGTTTCAGATGTAACAGAGTAGTGATGCCGCCCAAAAGTTCCACCGCCAGGCTTCCACCTGCCGAACGTCTTGCAGCAGTGCCTGCGCCATGTGTCACGAACCTGGCTTCATGCACTGCCATGCACCAGCAACATGCACCAGTTGACAATATTTAGTTTAAGCTTAAACTATAAAACATGAATCTCCTTTGCATTGGCGGTGGCCCCGCTGGTTTGTACTTTGCGCTTTTGATGAAGCTGCAAAATGCGGCCCACCGCATCACGGTGGTGGAGCGCAACAAGCCGTTTGACACGTTTGGCTGGGGCGTGGTGCTGTCAGACCAGACGCTGGGCAACTTGCAGTCGGCCGACCCGGTGACGGCCAGGCTGATTGGCGAGGCCTTCAACCACTGGGACGACATTGAGGTGTTTTTCAAGGGCCGCAGCGTGCGTTCGGGCGGCCACGGCTTTTGCGGCATCGGGCGCAAGCGGCTGCTCAATATCCTGCAAGACCGCTGCATCGAGCTGGGTGTGGACTTGGTGTTTGAGACCGATGTGGGCGACGACCAGGCGCTGGCTGCCCAGTACCAGGCCGACCTGGTGATTGCCAGTGACGGCCTGAACAGCCGCATCCGCAACCGCTATGGCGCCACCTTTGAGCCCGATGTGGACTTGCGCCAGTGCCGCTTTGTCTGGCTGGGTACGCACAAAACGTTTGACGCCTTCACGTTTGCCTTTGAGCAGACCGAGCACGGCTGGTTTCAGGCGCATGCCTACAAGTTTGATGCCGACACCTCCACCTTTATTGTGGAGACGCCCGAGGCGGTGTGGCGGGCGCATGGCCTGCACGACATGAGCCAGGCCGAGGGCATTGCGTTTTGCGAGCGGCTGTTTGCCAAGTACCTGGACGGCAATGCGCTCATCAGCAACGCCCAGCATCTGCGCGGCTCGGCGCAGTGGATACAGTTTCCGCGCGTGGTGTGCAAAACCTGGGTTCACCATGAGGCCATCAACGGCAAGCCGGTTCCCATGGTGCTGATGGGAGACGCCGCGCACACCGCGCATTTTTCCATTGGCAGCGGCACCAAGCTGGCGCTGGAAGATGCGATTGATTTGGCCAATGAGTTCGCCGCCAGCACCGATGAACTGGTAGCCACTGGGGATAGCCGCGACATGGCTGCTGTGCTGCAACGCTACCAGGCGCGGCGCAGTGTGGAGGTGCTCAAGCAGCAGAACGCCGCCCGCAATTCGACCGAGTGGTTTGAGAACGTCACGCGCTACACCGGCATGCAGATCGAGCAATTTGCCTATTCCATGCTCACGCGCTCGCAGCGCATCAGCCATGAGAACCTGCGTCTGCGCGATGCGGCCTGGCTGGGGGGGTATGAGTCCTGGCTGGCTGGTGCTGCGCAGCCGCAGGCCACGTCTTCAGAGGTTGGACATCCAACGCCCCCCATGCTGCTGCCGCTCCAGGTCCGTAGCTTAAATCTCAAGAACCGAATCGTGGTCTCACCCATGGCCACCTACAGCGCGGTGGACGGCGTGCCGCAGGACTTTCATCTGGTGCACCTGGGCGCGCGCGCGCTGGGCGGCGCGGCGCTGGTGTTTGTGGAGATGACCAGCCCCAGCGCTGATGGCCGCATCACCCCTGGTTGCCCAGGCTTGTGGAACGACGAGCAGGCGCTGGCCTTTGCCCGCATTGTCGATTTTGTGCACCACAACAGCAGCGCCAAAATTGGCATGCAGCTCGGCCACAGCGGGCCAAAAGGTTCTACCCAACTCGGCTGGGAAGCGACGGACGAGCCGCTGACCCAGCAACCGAACTGGCCTGTCATGTCCGCCAGCGCCGTGCCCTATGGCCCGCAGAACCAGACCCCGCTGGCCATGACCCGCGCCGACATGGATCGGATGACCCAGTCGTTTGTGGCCGCCACCGTGCGTGCCGCCGACGCGGGCTTTGACTGGCTGGAGCTGCACTGCGCGCATGGCTACCTGCTGTCCAGCTTCATCACGCCCTTGACCAACATGCGCACGGATGAATACGGCGGGTCATTGGAAAACCGTTGCCGCTATCCGCTGGAAGTGTTCAAGGCGATACGCGCCGTGTGGCCCGCGCACCTGCCCATGAGCGTGCGAATCTCCGCGCACGACTGGGCGCCAGGCGGCAACACGGCTGATGACGCGGTGGCCATTGCGCGCCTGTTCAAGGCGGCGGGTTGTGATTTCATCGACGTCTCCAGCGGCCAGACCACGCGCGCGGCCAGGCCGGTGTATGGCCGCATGTACCAGACGCCGTTCTCAGACCGCATCCGCAACGAGGTGGGCATCAGCACCATTGCCGTGGGCGCCATCACCGACGCCGACCAGGCCAACAGCATCATTGCCGCCGGCCGCGCCGACCTGTGCGCCATCGCCCGCCCGCATCTGGCCGACCCGGCATGGACGCTGCACGAAGCCGCCAAACTGCAAGCCCGCGCGGTGGATTGGCCGAAACAGTATTTGAGCGGGCGGGACCAGATGTACCGCGAGTTTCAGAAGAAAAAACAGGCTGTAGCCCCGGTTGGTAGTGCACAAGTAGCTACTGTAAAAGTAGCAACCGAGGAGGAGTGATGTTTTGCCAACGGATCGCTCCCAAGAAAACCGCAATCACGCTCTAGATGGACAAAGAAGCCCGCCTTCACGGCACGACAACCGCCGAGCACCCGCAGGAGTTGCGCCTGTGGCTGCGCTTGTTGACCTGCACGCAACTCATCGAGCACCAGGTGCGCGACGGCCTGCGCACGCAGTTTGACACCACGCTGCCACGCTTTGACCTGATGGCCCAGCTTGAGCGTGTGCCCCAGGGCCTGAAGATGAACGAGCTCTCCAGCCGCATGATGGTCACGCGCGGCAACATCACCGGCATTACCAACCAGCTGGTCACCGAAGGCCTGGTCGCGCGGGTAGACGTGGCGGGCGACAGGCGTGCCTGCCGCGTCAGGCTCACGCCCAAGGGTCGCAGGCAGTTCAACGCGCTGGCCCATGAGCACGAGGGCTGGATCGTGCAGGCCTTTGCCGGCCTGGGCGAGAAAGACATAGCGGCCTTGCACAAGCTGCTGGGGCGCGTGAAGGCGGGCATTCCCAAGCGCGCCAGCAAGGACGCGAACGGGCAGAGCAGTGCGACGCAAACCTCTCCAACAACCTTCCGCCAAACCCTTGGTGACAAATCCAGCGACACCGTCAGCGAACCCTAAACATGAGAGACCCAGCATGAAACATTTCATCAGCGAAGCCAACCCCATGCGCGCGCAGTTCAACCCCGCTGCCAGCTACCAGGCGCGGCACTTTGCCTGGAGCTACCAGGCGTTGGATGGCAAAGGCACCAATGACGAAAAGGGCCAAAGAGGGGGCGTAGGCACCCTCACCCTCAACCGGCCCGAGCGCAAAAACCCGCTCACGTTTGACTCGTATGCCGAGCTGCGCGACCTGTTTGCCGCGCTCAAATATGCAACCGATGTGAAAGCCGTCGTCATCACTGGCGCAGGTGGCAATTTTTGCAGTGGCGGCGACGTGCACGAGATCATTGGCCCGCTCACCAAAATGAGCATGCCCGAGATGCTGGAGTTCACCCGAATGACGGGCGACTTGATCCGCAACATGCGCAACTGCCCGCAGCCCCTCATCGGCGCGATAGACGGCATCTGCGCCGGGGCCGGAGCCATGATGGCGCTGGCCTGCGACCTGCGCTATGGTTCCCCCGCCACCAAGACCGCCTTCCTGTTCACCCGCGTTGGCCTCGCCGGTGCCGACATGGGTGCCTGCGCGCTGCTGCCGCGCGTGATCGGCCAGGGCCGCGCGTCTGAGCTGCTTTTCACAGGCCGCGCCATGACCGCGCAGGAAGGCCACGCCTGGGGCTTCTTCAACGCGCTGCATGAGTCGGCAGACCTGCTGGCCAAAGCGCAAGCCATGGCTGCCGATCTGGCCGCTGGCCCCACGTTTGCCCACGGCATGACAAAAACCATGTTGAGCCAAGAGTGGTCCATGACGATTGACCAGGCCATAGAAGCCGAGGCGCAAGCGCAAGCCATCTGCATGCAAACCCACGATTTCAGGCGGGCTTATGACGCGTTTGCGGCCAAGCAGAAGCCGGTGTTTGGCGGCGATTGAGCAGACGGGAATCAGCATGCGCGCCACCACCCACCATCTCAACCTGCCGTTCTTCACCCCGGCCCATCAAACACTGGCCGAAGACCTTGCCATCTGGGTCGCACAGCAAACGGTTGACGAGTCGGACGACCGCCGCGCCTGCAAAGATTGGGTGCGCTTGGCTGGCGATGCGGGCTGGCTGCGCTATTGCGTGCCTGCCGAATTTGGCGGTGCCATGGAGCGGCTGGATTCGCGTGCGCTGGTGATCCTGCGCGAGACGCTGGCTTTCCATTCACCTCTGGCCGACTTTGCATTTGCCATGCAGGGTCTGGGCAGCGGGGCCATCACTCTAGCGGGCACAGCAGCGCAGCAGGCCGAGTACCTTCCTGCGGTGGCGCGGGGCGACAAGATCGCCGCGTTTGCCCTGAGCGAGCCGGATGCGGGCTCAGACGCTGGTGCTATGCAAACGGTAGCTAGTTATGCACAGGGGACGGGGGCTACAGGCAAAAATAACCCCCTGAATACGGGAAATTTGACCCTTAACGGCATAAAAACCTGGATCAGCAATGGTGGCATTGCCGATTACTACTGCGTGTTCGCCAAGACCGACCCGCAGGCGGGAACACGCGGCATCACCGCCTTCATTGTCAATGCCGATGCCAAGGGTTTGGACACGTCAGAGCACATCGAAGTGATGGCCCCGCACCCGCTGGCCGTGCTCAAATTCAAAGACTGCGTCATCCCCGCCAGCGCGCAACTCGGCGAATTCAATGGCGGCTTCAAGCTGGCGATGCAGACGCTGGACATCTTCCGCGCGTCGGTGGCCGGGGCTGCGTTGGGCATGGCGCGCCGCGCGCTGGCCGAAGCTGTGAGTTACGCCAAACAGCGCCCCATGTTTGGCCAGCGTCTGGCCGACTTCCAGCTGACGCAGGCCAAGCTGGGCGACATGGCCGCGCTCATCGACGCTGCGGCCCTGCTCACCTACCGCGCCGCCTGGCTGCGCGACTGCGTTGGCACCGCGCCAGGTCCCCAGGCGCAGGCCTACACGGCGGCCGCAGCCATGGCCAAGATGGCCGCCACCGAGAACGCCCAGCGCGTGATTGACATGGCGCTGCAAATGCATGGCGGCATGGGTGTGAAGGTCGGTACCAAGGTCGAGAGCCTGTACCGCGACATCCGCTCCCTGCGCATCTACGAAGGCGCGACCGAGGTGCAGCAGCTCATCATTGGCAAGTCGGTTTTGAAAGGCTGAGCCATGGCCCACACAGCGCAAACGGACGGGTTTATCCAAAGCGGTTTGCCGCTGCCCGATCAACTGCCAAACCTGCGTTACGACCTGCCCGAGTTGCAGTTCCCCGCGCAAGTCAACCTGGTCGAGGCGCTTTTCAACCAGGCCGGCGAGCGTGGCAATTCCGGCCGCCCGTTCCTGCGCTCGCCTCGAGTCACCTTCAGCTACAGGCAAGCGCATGAGCGGGTCAACCGCATTGCCAATTACCTGGTGCAAGACTGTGGCCTGGTCCCCGGCAACCGCGTGCTGCTGCGTGGAGGCAACTCGGTTGGCATGGCGCTGGCGTGGCTGGCCGTCGTCAAGGCTGGGCTGATCGCAGTGGCCACGATGCCGCTGCTGCGCGCCAAAGAGCTGGGTGAGATCATCGTCAAGGCGCAACCTGCTCTGGCGATATGTGATGCCAAGCTGCAAGATGAGTTGCTGCTCGCGCAGCGTGCCCAGCCTGTACAAGCCAGCCTGCAACGCGTCCTGATGTTCAACGCAGTCAATGACCCGCAAGACCTGGGCGTGCTTTGTGCCGTTAAAAGCAATGAATTCACCGCATGCCCCACGGCAGCCACCGACATCGCCCTGATGGCCTTCACCTCGGGCACCACCGGCCAACCCAAGGCCACCGTGCACACCCACCGCGACGTGCTGGCCGCGTGCGAGGCCTGGCCGCGCCATGTGCTCAAGGCCACGCCCGACGACGTCATCATGGGTTCGCCACCGCTGGCCTTCACCTTCGGACTGGGCGGCATGCTGGTCTTTCCCATGTGGGCTGGGGCGTCGGTCTATTACCCCGACGTGGCCTATACGCCCGAAGTCATGGCCCGGCTGATGGACGAAGTGGGCGCCACCATCTGCTACACGGTGCCCACGTTTTACCGGCAGATGGCACCGTTCATGAAAGAGCGCGTCGCGCAGCGCACCACTTCAGGGTCAGCGTCGACCCTGCGCATCTGCGTCAGCGCGGGTGAGGCATTGCCCGACGCCACGCGCGCGCTCTGGCGGCAAGCCACCGGCATCGAGATGCTGGACGGCATTGGCGCCACCGAGATGTTCCACATCTTCATCTCATCCGCCGGCGCCGATGTGCGTCCCGGTGCGATTGGCAAAGTGGTGCCCGGCTACACCGCCAAAGTGGTGGACGATGACGGCAAGGAAGTGCCGCGCGGCACGGTCGGCAAGCTCGCCGTCATTGGCCCCACCGGCTGCAAATATTTCAACGACGCGCGCCAGGCCAGCTACGTCAAAGCCGGCTGGAACTACCCTGGCGACGCCTTCATGCAAGACGCTGACGGCTACTTTTTCTACCAGGCCCGTACCGACGACATGATCATCACCGCCGGCTACAACGTCGGCGCGCCCGAGGTCGAGGATGCATTGATGAAACACCCCGCAGTGCTGGAATGCGCCGTGGTCGGCAAGCCCGATGCCGAGCGCGGCATGGTCGTCAAGGCCTTCTGCGTCTTGCGGCCCGGCCATGCTGGTGATGCGGCCATGGCAAAGGCGCTGCAAGACTTTGTGAAAGCGGCCATCGCCGCGTTCAAGTACCCGCGCGAGATCGAATTTGTGGCCACCCTTCCACGCACAGAAACCGGCAAGCTTCAACGCTTTAAACTGAAATGACCCCCACCCAACCGCTTTTCAAACATTTACAACCTGACGGATGGGCCCCCGCCAAAGGCTACGCCAATGGCATTGCCGCGCGTGGCACGCAAATTTTTGCAGGCGGCCAGATCGGCTGGAACGCCCAGCAGCAGTTTGAGTCCGACGACTTCATCGCCCAGACCGGCCAGGCTCTGCGCAACATCGCCGCCGTGCTGGCCGAGGCCGGCGCCGGGCCAGAGCACATGGTCCGCATGACCTGGTACATCACCGACCGCGTCGAGTACAACGCCCGCCTGAAAGAACTCGGCACCGTCTACCGCGAAGTCATGGGCCGCAACTTCCCCGCCATGACCTGTGTGCAAGTCGCTGCGCTGGTGGAAGCGCGGGCGAAGGTGGAAATTGAGGTGACGGCGGTGCTGCCGGATTGAGGGAGCTGGATTATTCGGCCAAGAGTGCACAAACGTTTCGGCAGGACCACTACAGTGCGCCACGCGAATTTGATTTCAACTGATACAGCAGTCACGCGGACCTCAAAACCGCCATGCTGGCTTTTTTGAACCTCTGCTCCAGCTCAGTTGAGCCGTGTTCCTCCTGCCAGCCATACTGAAAGAGAGTTCTAGCGGTTTTTGAATCTCGGTTTCAGCCCAAAACTCGTTGTTTCGCCAGAGTCGTCAGTCACTGGATATTTATTGAGGCCACTCGGGTACGTTAGGTCGTAGACTCCGACAATGTACAAACACGTCAACTCAGCTTCCCGCATCCACGCCCTTCTTTTCAAGGCTCAGCAGCAGTCGGACCAAGCCACCTTCGCGGTATGGGCAGTCGTGTTCAACGTGAAGGGCGCGAACGATCAGCAC
>JAYVNK010000647.1:0-2588 GCA_043758475.1 Comamonadaceae bacterium
ATAGCGTCGAGGTTGTGGAATATTTTCGTTCGACGGGTGACGGGTGGCAGGCGCGCATGGACAACGTTCTTCGTCAGTACGTCAGCAAGCATGTACCTCGCAGCAATGCGACATAACTGGTTGCTCGGCGCGGACACGCAACCGAAGGCTGCCGCTTCGCGGCACGGGTTGCGTGCCGGGCAGCTATTCGTTGAGGCGGCACACAAGTCAACTCCCTCAAGGCGCTGTCGCGTTGGATCGCTCAACAAGTCGCCGTCTGTGCCACGGCGTAAGATGCAATGGGTGCCTGTGCCGGATCAGCCGGTCCAGCATGGTTGATGCCCAGTCACTAGGAGAAATTCATGGCAAAGTATCTTTTACAGGTCAACTACACAACCGAGGGCGCGAAGGGAATTGTCAAGGACGGCGGGTCCAAACGCCGTAGTGCGGCACAGACGGCAGCCGAGTCACTAGGTGGCCGAGTCGAGTCGATGTACTTCGCCTTTGGTGATACCGACGCGTACGTAGTCGCAGACATGCCCGACAACGCAAGCGTCGCAGCAATTTCCTTGGCGCTAGCGGCGAGTGGGGGCGCAACCTCACGTACGACCGTACTGATGACGCCTGAAGAGATGGACCAGGCAACTCGCAAGATGCCGACGTACAAGCCGCCTGGGCAGTAGCCGCCCTTTTTGCGGGGGTTTCGGCGTGTAGAGAACTCGGTCCAAAGTGCCGTCTAACTTTGGCATCCGCAAAGCTTGCAGTGGGCACTCTTGAAGTGCTGGTCCATGAGTCACCTGATAGCCCTGCATCATTCCAGTCTAAGCTGGTCCAGAAGCAGTTCCGACCCCGTCGGCTCGCCTCTGTCGCGAAACAAAGTCTCCTACGCAAGTGACCTATGTCAGATCTTGAAACCGATGAACGATTCCACCGGCTTATGGAATATCTTAGAAAGCACGGGAAAATCACGTAGGTGAAATCAAATATTGCTGGTTAAAGGTCACACCAGCATTTGCATCAAGCAAACAGCCCATGCAAATACCAGTCTGACCAGCCTGCATTTTGGTCAACCCCTGCATCGGCCCGTCTCTGGGCTGACTGCCCTGCCCTGCCCTGCCCGCCCAGCCGCTCCCGGTAAATCCACAGTAGCCCCATCTGCCCGCTGCGGGCCAGAAAGTAATCGCGCAGGGCGCAGGGTGGTGATGACGCATCACCACTTTTCTGTCCGCTCCACCATCCGGTTTCCACCCGCTGCGGGCCAGCCAGCAAGGTGAGCGGGCCGCCTTGCGCACACTGTGGGGCGTTGTTGCGCACGGCAAGCTTCAGGGGTTGCGTTAGCAACCAGGTGGGGTACAGGGCATCTGCCTGGGTGACTGGTTTAGCGCCTGTTTTTTTCTGTTTTGAGGCATCATTTAGGCCTCTAGCCCTTGTAGGATATGCATAATCAGCTATTTTATTAGTAGTATTCTTGAGTGAAGTTGACGTTGACGTTGACGGTGCCATCGCAGCCACTGAAGATATCGCAGACGCAGCCTGCCACACCTGCATGCGCTCGGGCCGGTGGTCGGCATACGGCACGGCGCGCAGCACGTGGTCGGCGCCCAGCCGGGCGCTCAGGCGCTCCAGCAGGTGGTGCAGGCTGTCGCCCTTGCGCACGTCGTCGGGCAGCAGGCTGGCGGTGGCACCTGGCAGCGCGGCGGTTTCCAGCGAGCGCAGGCGCAGGTACAGGGCCGGGGCGTGCAGCGTGACGCGCGCCAGGTTTTCGGCCAGCAGGCGCTGCACGTGGGCCATGTCCAGCGTGGGTTCTGCCGTGCGCAGCACCAGGTGGCCAACGCTTGCATCCTGGCGGCGGGCGTCCAGCTCCCAGCCCAGTTCCAGCGCCAAAATGCCGCGCTGGCGCGCCTGCAGCCACACGTGCAGTTGCGCCAGAAGGCGGCGCGCGCCAAACATCAGGGCCGGGGCGTTGTCGATGCGCGCGGTGAGTTCGAGCTTGGCCTCAAACACCTCGGGCAGCACCAGCCAGGGGTAGATTTCGGGCTTGTCGCCATAGGCGCGGTCCAGCGCGTCCAGCAGGCCCGCGCCAAAGCGCCGCACCACGCCGCCACGCGGCAGCGCACGCAACTGGCCCCAGGTGGTGCAGCCGATGCGCGCCAGGGTGGGCAGGTGCGCTCGGGCGGCGGCCAGCGTAGCCAGTGGCAAGCTGTCGGGCAGGTGGTCACCCTGTTGGTCAAGCAGGCCATCACGCTGGCTGGCTGGTTTGCGCCCTGCAGAGGGTTCAATCTGCAATTTTGCAATTGCTACTAAAGATGTAGCTGCTTGTGCATATTTTACAAAGGCTACAGGCTTATTTGACTGGTAAATTCGCCGCAAAATCGGCTTTCGCCCGCCAAACAGCCGTTCGCTGGCCGACACCTCCATCACCAGCACGCCCTCTGCCTCTCCTTCCTCTGCTGTATTCACCTGCGCCACCTTGGGCGTGAACTGCAAGACCCACCAGCCCAGAGCGGTGAGCGCGTCGGCCAGCATCACGGGCAAGCCGCCACCGGCGGATGCCATCTGTGTGCCCGGCAAGGCCTGGCCAGCGTCGCCCTCGGACCGCGAAGGCTCAG
>JAYVNK010000648.1:0-2587 GCA_043758475.1 Comamonadaceae bacterium
CGCCTGGCGCAGCAGGAACTGGCGGCACTCCGGTGCCGTGATGTGGCGGTACGTGCCCAGCACAATGTTGTTGGCGGCCAGTGAGTCCGCCGTCACGAAAAAACCCAAGTTGCGCTTGACGATGCGGCGCTCGTCTTCGGTCAAGCCGTTGGGGTCTTTCCACAGCGCAATGTCACGCGTCATGTTGACCTCTTGCGGCATCCAGTGGTTTGCACAGCTGGCCAGGTATTTTTCCCAAGCCCATTTGTACTTGAACGGCACCAGCTGGTTGACGTCGGTCTTGCCATTGATGATGCGCTTGTCGGCGGCGTTGACTCGGCGCGGCTGCTCAGTTGCCTTTGGCATGGCATTGGCAGTCACGCGGGTAGCGGGAATTGCCACAGATGGCACAGCAGCTCCGTCATCAAGGATGCGCAGTGTGGAAATGTGTGGGGGTGGCTCTGGCCTACGGCTGCTGGATGAGCCATGTGTGAAAGGCAGTGGCGATGCGGGCTTGACTTCTTGGTCCCAGGTCAACATAAATAATTCCAATCATCGGATTATGAGAGCAGCGAAATGAAATGAAAAGTATTCATTCATATCGTGCCCGCATTGTGTTGTTCAATTGCATCGCATCGCATCGCAATGCGTCACTGGCACGACTCGCAAGTGGGATCGTCAACTCCGCAGAATTTAATGTCGGTGGCTGCGTTGGTAGCCATCTGCATTTGTTCACGCGCTGCCGCTGCTGCTGCTTCCAGCGCGCTCATTCCTGCGCTGCCTTGCGACTCGCCAGTCCCTGACGACACGGCGTTCATACGGCCCGAAGCCACAGTTGACTTCTCGGCGTGGGTCGCTGACATAGTGCGCAGGTAATAGGTGGTTTTGAGCCCGCGAATCCACGCCAGTTTGTAGGTGTCATCCAGCTTCTTGCCCGATGCTCCTGCCATATAGATGTTGAGCGACTGCGCCTGGTCGATCCATTTCTGGCGCCGTGCCGCCGCTTCCACCAACCAGCGCGTATCCACTTCAAACGCGGTGGCGTACAGCGCCTTGATGTCGGCAGGCACGCGGTCGATCGGGTTGAGTGAACCATCGAAATGCTTCAGGTCCATCACCATGACATCGTCCCACAGCCCCAGGCGCTTGAGATCCCGCACAAGGTAGTGGTTGATCACGGTGAACTCGCCCGACAGGTTGGATTTGACCGACAGGTTGCCAAAGCAGGGCTCGATGGACGCGTCCACACCAATGATGTTGGAGATGGTGGCCGTAGGCGCAATCGCCACGCAGTTGGAGTTGCGCATGCCGTCACGTGCGATCTTCTTGCGCAGGCTGTCCCAGTCAAGCGTTGAGGATCGGTCAACCTGCAGGTAGGGCGACGAAGCACCCGAAGCACCGGACGCGTCACCGGTGGCCCCGCTACGCTCTTTGGCCAGCATGTCCAGCGTGTCAATGGGCAGGATGCCCCGATCCCACAGTGAGCCTTTGTAGCTGGAGTACTGGCCGCGCTCGCGTGCCAGCTCGGTGGATGCCTGGTAGGCGTAATAGCAGATGGCCTCCATGGACATGTCGGCGAATTCGACAGCCGCGTCGCTGGCGTAGGGAATGCGCAGCGCATACAGGCTGTCCTGGAAGGCCATCACGCCCAAACCCACCGGGCGGTGGCGCATGTTGGAATCGCGCGCCTTTTTAACTGCGTAGTAATTGATGTCTATCACGTTGTCGAGCATGCGCATCGCTGTGGTGATGGTCTTTTGCAGCTTGGCGTGGTCCAACACCTGTGCGCTGCCTTCGGAGCCCGCCATCAAATGCTGCAGCAGGTTGACCGACCCCAGGTTGCACACCGCTGTTTCCGTGTCGCTGGTGTTGAGCGTGATCTCGGTGCAAAGGTTGCTGGAGTGCACCACCCCCACGTGCTGCTGCGGTGAGCGCACATTGCAGGCATCCTTGAAGGTGATCCACGGGTGGCCGGTTTCAAACAGCATGGTGAGCATCTTGCGCCACAGGTCGGCCGCCTGCACCGTGCGGGCCGGCTTGATTTCGCCGCGCTCGGCTTTGGCTTCATACACCCCATAGGCGCGCTCGAAATCAGCACCAAACTTGTCGTGCAAGTCAGGCACGTTGTTGGGCGAGAACAGGGTCCAGGTGCCTTTTTCCATCACGCGGCGCATGAACAGGTCAGGAATCCAGTTGGCGGTGTTCATGTCATGGGTGCGACGGCGATCATCACCCGTGTTTTTGCGCAACTCCAGGAACTCCTCAATGTCGAGGTGCCAGGTTTCCAGATAGGTGCAGACCGCGCCCTTGCGCTTGCCGCCCTGGTTGACGGCGACGGCCGTGTCGTTGACAACTTTAAGGAAGGGCACCACGCCCTGCGATTCGCCATTGGTGCCTTTGATGTGGCTGCCCAGGGCGCGCACACGCGTCCAGTCATTGCCCAGGCCACCGGCAAATTTGGATAGCAGGGCGTTTTCCTTAATGGATTCGTAAATGCCATCCAGGTCATCGGGCACGGTGGTCAGGTAGCAGGATGACAACTGAGAGCGCAGGGTGCCGCTGTTAAATAGGGTGGGCGTGCTGGACATGAAGTCAAAGCTCGACAACA
>JAYVNK010000649.1:0-2582 GCA_043758475.1 Comamonadaceae bacterium
GACAAGGCGCTGGACGATAGCGCTATGCGCGCGGCGCTGCAAATTTGACCGGCGGGTGATGGTGGAATCTGTGGGCGGAATCTGCGGGCAGCGACACAGGGTGAACCCATAGCGCCTAAAATGCCCGGGTGACTTCCATCCTGAACGCAGACCTGCATTGCCATTCCGTCGTGTCTGACGGCACCCTCACCCCCGAGTTATTGGCCGAGCGCGCCGCCAAAAATGGCGTCGAGCTGTGGGCGCTGACCGACCATGACGAGATTGGCGGCCAGCATCGGGCGGCGGCGGCGGCCAGGGCCAATGGCATGAAATATTTGACCGGCACCGAGATCTCGGTATCGTTCATCGGCAGCACCATCCACATTGTCGGCCTGGGGTTTGACCCGGACAACGCCGACATGCAGGCGGGGCTAAAAAAAACGCGCGGCGGGCGGCGCGAGCGGGCGATGGAAATGTCTGACGGCCTTGAGAAAGTCGGCATCAAGGGCGCGTTTGACGGTGCGTTGAAATACGTTGGTAACCCAGACCTGATTTCCCGCACGCATTTCGGCCGCTTTTTGGTGGAAACCGGCGTGTGCAAAGACACCAACGAAGTGTTTCGCAAGTACCTCACCGAGGGCAAGCCCGGCTATGTGGAGCACCGCTGGGCCAACCTGAAAGATGCCGTGGCATGGATCACCCAGGCCGGTGGCGTGGCGGTGATTGCCCACCCCGCGCGCTATAAATTTACGACCAACGAAGAGTTTGCCCTGTTCACCGAATTCAAGGCCCACGGCGGGCGGGCGGTGGAGGTGGTGACGGGCAGCCACACGGCAGCAGAGTACATCACCTATGCCGACACAGCACGCGAGTTTGGCCTGGCAGCATCGCGCGGCAGCGATTTCCACAGCCCCGACGAATCGCACACCGACCTGGGTACGCTGCCCTACTTGCCGGGCAATTTGACGCCGGTGTGGGAGCTGCTGGCGGACCGCATCCGGTGATTCCGTCCCCAAACCCTCGCTGTAGGGCGTTGCACCTCCTGGCCCTCCAATGCTGCCCAACGGCAGCATTGGACATGCTAAAGCACTGTCTGCGTCGGTGCGCCTACTACAGCAATGGTTTGGAGACGGAATACGCGCCGTGAGCGGACAGGCTCTCGCCAAGCCTCGGCACCTGTTGGCAGGCATCGGGCTGGCGCTGGCGGCGGTCAGTTGCTTCGGCGCACTGGACACCACTGTCAAGTACATCAGCACGGGGGTGCCGATCTTCATGGCGCTTTGGTTCCGCTTTGGCTTTCAGATGCTGGCCACTGTCGCGGTGTTTGCTCCGACGCGAGGCAGGGCATTGCTGCGCACTGCACACCCGCGCTTTCAGGCGCTGCGCGGCTTGCTTTTGGTCAGTTCAAGTGGGTTGGCCTATTTGAGCCTGCGCTACACACCGGTGGCGGAATTCACCGCCATCATCTCCATCACGCCGCTGGTTGTCACACTGATCGCGGCCCATCGGCTTAAAGAGCGCGTGTCGGCGCTGCGCTGGACGTTGGTTACGGGGGGATTTGTTGGCACGCTGATCGTGATCAGGCCGCAGCAGGAAGATTTCAACTGGGCGCTGCTGCTGCCCCTGGTGCTGGTGGGAACGAGCGCGTGGTTTCAAATTCTCACCAGCAAAATGGCCCGCACAGAAAGCCCCGTCACCATGCACTTTTACACCGGTCTGGCGGGCTTTGCCGCTGCGTCCGTCGCGCTGCCGTGGGTCTGGGCATCGCTGGGCTCCAGCCTGCTGTGGTGGTGCATACTGCTAATTTGCCTGTTGGGCTCAGGGGGGCATTTTTTGCTGATACTGGCGTACCAACGCGCGCCCGCAGCAGTGCTCACACCTTATCTCTACGTCCAAATTGCAGCCGCTATGGTGGGTGGCTGGATTGTGTTTGCGCAGGTGCCTGATGTCTGGTCTTTGATGGGCATCGCAATGATTGCATTTTGCGGCGCTGTGGGTGCCTGGCTGACCCTACGCGAATCGCGCGCCACTGCTGCGATGGTCCGGCCGACTGCCGCAGCCGAGACTTGAGGACAATCGCGCCATGGCCCAATACTTTGAAGTCCACCCCGACAACCCCCACGTGCGGCTGCTTAAGCAAGCTGTGGGCCTGCTTGAAAAAGGCGGCATTGTGGCCGTGCCCACCGATTCCAGCTACGCGCTGGTCTGCCACATTGACGACAAGGCTGCTGCGGACAACCTGCGGCGCATCCGTGGCGTGGACGACAGACACCACCTCACCTTGCTGTGCCGTGACTTGAGCGAGTTGGCCAATTACGCGCGGGTGGACAACAAGCAGTTTCGCCTGCTCAAATCCGCCACGCCCGGCCCCTACACCTTCATTCTGGAAGCCAGCAAGGAAGTGCCGCGCCGCCTGAGCCATCCGCAGCGCAAGACCATTGGCTTGCGCGTGCCTGACAATAAAGTTCTGAAAGAGCTGCTGGCCCTTCACAATGGGCCATTGTTAGCTACTACATTAATAGCGCGTGGCGAGACTGAACCGCTCAACGATGCGCAGGACATCCGTAGCCGGTATGAGCACGACGTGGCCGCCGTGATTGATG
>JAYVNK010000650.1:0-2576 GCA_043758475.1 Comamonadaceae bacterium
ATGAACGCGGCGCTGGCGTGCTCATACACGCCGTCTGTCGCAAATAGAAAGACATCGCCCTTGTCCACGGCGAGTGCCTGGTAGTCAATCTCCAGCTCCGGGTTCATGCCCAAAGCCCGGCCCAGGTAGCTTTTGTCCTGAGACACCCACAGCCGGTGGTCGGTCGTCAACTGCTCCAGCGCATCGCCACGCAGGCGGTAAATGCGCGAGTCACCTGCGTGGAAAATATGCGCCGTGGTGGACTTGATGACCATGGCACTCAGCGTGCACACGTAGCCCCGGTCTTTGTCATACCGGTACTGGCTGCGCTGGTTCTGCGAGTACAGCCATGAATTGGTGGCGGTCAGCACGCGCTGGGCCGACTTCTTTACCGACCAGGCCTCGGACGTGCAAAAGTAGTCCTCCAGAAACCCCGTCACCGTGGCTTCGCTGGCAACTTGGCTGACCTCGCTGCTGCTGATGCCGTCAGCCAGCGCAATGGCGATGCCCTTGGCGCTTAAATGTGGCTCGACCGGGATGTAAGCGCCATGGAAGTCCTGGTTGATGTCCTTCCGGCCCTTGTCAGAGTGCTGCCCGAGGGAGATTTTCAGCGGGGTCGGCATTCTCATCCTGTGCGGCCAGATTACTGCATGGAGCGCTTGGGCGCGGTTCTGATGTGGGTGGAATACAGGGTCAAGCCCGTCAACGCCAGGCCACCCACCAGATTGCCCAGAACCACCGGAATTTCATTCCAGATCAGATAGTCCATGATGGAAAAGTTTCCGCCCAGGATCATTGCAGAGGGGAACAGGAACATGTTGACGATGGAGTGCTCAAAGGTCATGCCGAAAAACACCATGATCGGCATCCACATGGCAATCACCTTGCCGCCCACACTGGTAGAAATCATCGCGCCCACCACGCCCAGGGACACCATCCAGTTGCACAGCACCCCACGGATGAAGATCGTCAGCATGCCACCCGCGCCGTGCGCCTTGTAGCCAATGGTGCGGGCCTCGCCGATGCCGGAGATGGCCTTGCCCACGGGGCCTGGCTCTGTTGTGAATCCAAACGTGAAGACGATGGCCATCAGCACCGCCACCATGAAGGCACCTGCGAAGTTGCCACAGAAGACAATGCCCCAGTTGCGCAACACACCGCCAATGGTGACGCCAGGCCTTTTGTCAAACAGGGCCAGCGGCGTCAAGACGAACACACCGGTCAGCAAGTCGAACCCCATCAAATACAGCATGCAAAACCCGACCGGGAACAAAATTGCACCAATGATGGGATAGCCCGTTTGCTGGCTGACGGTAATGGCAAACACCGCCGCAAGCGCCAGAATGGCACCCGCCATGAAGGACCTGATGAATGCGTCGCGCGTGGCCATGAATACTTTGGATTCGCCGGCGTCCACCATTTTGGTGACAAATTCTGAGGGGACTAAGTAAGACATGGGGTTTGGTTCTCAACTCTGGGGTTTAAAGCAGTGGAAGGATCAGTGACGACCCATTTTTGAGCATGTTTTTGCACACACCCAGCCTCTAAGCAAGAAATGCACCAAATTGAAGAAATTCACCTACCTTGTTGTTATTAGCATATGGTTTATGGCACTGTTTTGAAACGCGAGCCACTGTGTCGGCACGCGCTTGGTGCCGGTATTGCGTTGAGAGCGCTTCGCTGGCCCTCTGCGCCACTCACTCGTACCGACGGCCTGTCGCCAACAGCCCATCCGTGCCAATCACCATATTGAGCCCATCAAAATCCAGCATGCGGTCTTGCCAGGGCAGCGTGGTCTGCTGCTGACGCAGGCTGGCGTAGTAGCCTTGCAGGGTGTGGGCCACGGCGCGTGCAGTGCCACCGGGAAAGATGGCGATGCTGAACCCGCGTGACTGCAACTCGATTGCGCTTTGCACCGGCGTTTTGCCGCCTTCAACCATGTTGGCCAGTAACGGGATGCGCCCTTCAAATCGTTGGCACGCCACATCCATCTGCTCTGGCGTGCGCAGGGCTTCAATGAACAGCGCATCGACGCCGCAGGCAAGGTAGGCCTCGGCCCGCTCCAATGCGGCGTCAAGCCCCTCCACCGCCAACGCGTCGGTGCGGGCCAGGATCAGCGTGTCCTGCGAGGTGCGGGCGTCCAGCGCGGCCTTGAGTTTGCCTACCATCTCTTGCACCGGCACCACCGGCTTGCCATCCAGATGGCCGCAGCGCTTGGGAAAGGTCTGGTCTTCAAGCTGGACCATGGCCGCGCCCGCGCGCTCAAAGCCTTTGACGGTGCGCATCACGTTGAGCGCATTGCCAAAGCCGGTATCGGCATCGACGATCACCGGCAGGCGCACGCGCTCGGTGATGCGGGCCAGTGTGTCTGCCACTTCGGTGTAAGTGGTCAGGCCGACATCGGAGCGGCCCAGCTGGGTGTAGGCGATGGATGCGCCTGAGAGGTACAGCGCTTCAAAACCCCCCTGCTCTGCCATCAATGCGCTCAAGGCATCGTACACGCCGGGGGCGAGCATGATCGCGGGTTGGGTCAGGCGCTGCTTCAGGGTCAGATTGGCGTTGAGGAGTTGGGTCATAAAGTCATGCCGGTGATGAAG
>JAYVNK010000651.1:0-2575 GCA_043758475.1 Comamonadaceae bacterium
CTACGTGACCAACCCGTCGCTGCCGGCGCTGCTGGAAATTGCGCTCGGCGCGCCCAACATCGCACCGACCAACTTCCCGCGCACCTATCTGGTGGCCGCCTTCCTCACCGGCATCAAGGGTGTGAACCAGCCGGCCGGCGTGGTGGGTGCTGAAATGCTGCGCCTGAACACCAGCATTGCCGCGACTGCAGAAGCCAAACAAAATCGTCTGGGCGTGCTGGGCGGCGACCTGGCCGGCTTCCCTAACGGCCGCCGTCCGAAGGACGATGTGGTGGATGTTTCGCTGGCTGCCGTGATGGGCGGGCTGTGCATGGCCAACGGCGACACAAACGCCTTGTCAATGGGCGCCTCTTGCAAGCCATCAGCAGTGCCACTGGGCGCAACATCACTGAAGTTGCATGATGCGGTGGACCAAGCCCAGGTGCCGCTGCTGAGCGCCTTCCCGTACCTGTTCACCCCGATCGGCGGCACCCGCTAAAGACAGAGAGGAGAAGCCAACATGACCACACGACTTTCTACCTGGCTGGCGCTGGCCGCCAAACCTCTGGCGCTGGCGGGCTGTTTCGGCGGTGGCGACAGTGACAGCCCAGCCGCTGCCGATCCGTTGGCGGCGGTACCCGACTCGGCGACGCTGTCGGTCACCGGGACAGTGGACTACCTGACCGTGCTGAACCAGAACCAGACCGAAACGCGCGAAGCTATCGACGTGACGGCCGTGGTGCTGCCCACCAGCGACACCACCGAGCCCCAGGCGCTGTAAGCCCGCAGCGGTCAGTTTGCCGACCGCTTCGACCGGCCCCGCTGCTGACTGCTGTCGGCGCCGGGGCCGGTTCTTCGATCTCTCAAAAATCACGCCGCCATGCCTGCCTTGAACGGTGTCAGGTTGTCAGTTGCGGCGGCGACAGCAACGGTTACCGCGACTGAAACGGTGACCGCCTCGGCCGCTGTACGCCGCTGGCTTGCGGTGTTGTCCCTACTGCTGCTCGCCGCCGGGCTTTTGCCCGTGCCCGCCCCCGCCACGCCCATCACACCGTCCAACGACGGCCAGGTGATTGAGCGCCTGCCGCCCGGCACCCGCACCAGCACCAGCGTCGACCCGGCAGTGGCCGCTGCCGAAGCGCGCAACCTGCTGACCGCCAGCCGGCGGGAAAGTGACCCCCGTTTTGCCGGCCGTGCGCTGGCCCGGCTGGCACGCTGGCAGCCCGCGTCCGAAGCGGCCCGGGCGCCGGCCGAGGTGTTGTTGGTCCTGGCCGAGACCGAGCAGTACCTGCACGATTTCGACGGCGCCACGCGCCGGCTGCAAGCGTTGACTCAACGTGAGCCTGGCAATGCCCAGGCTTGGCTGCTGCTGGCCACGCTGCACCGGGTGCAAGGCCGCTACGGGCTGTCCGACGAGGCCTGCGCGGCGCTGGCGCGTCTGCGGGTGCAGCCCTATGCCGAGGCCTGCGCCGCCGAAAACGCTGCGCTGCGCGGCCAGTTTGATGCCGCCCGCAGCCGCCTGCAAGCCTTGACAGTGCGTGTTGCCGAGCCGTCTACCCGCAACTGGTTGCTCACCAGCCTGGCCGAGCTGGAGCAACGCGCCGGCCAGATCCCGGCTTCGGATGCCGCCTGGCGCGAGGCAATGCAGGCCTCGCCGAATACCTACACCGCCGTAGCTTATGCCGACTTTTTGCTCGACCAACAGCGCCCTCAAGACGCCTGGGACCTGCTGCGCCCGGCCGCAGCGAGTGAAGGTGTGCTGCTGCGTCAGGCAATCGCCGCCAAGCGCCTGGGCCGGTCCGAGGCCGCCGCACTGCGTCGCGATATTGTTGCCCGCCATGCCCAGGCCGACCTGCGCCCCGAGGACAGCGGCCACCAGCGGGAACGTGCGCTGGTGGCGCTCGATTTGCTGGACCAGCCGGTCAAGGCACTGGCGCATGCCCGCAAGAATCTGACCCGCCAACGTGAGCCGATTGATCTGTGGCTGCTCGCGCGCTGCGCCCGCGCCGCCGGTGATACCGGTGCTTTGGCCCAGGTCCGGCAGACAGCCGCCTCCCAAGGACTGCAGGATGACCGCCTCGATGCGCTTTGACCTGACCGCCGCCCGCCGTGCCTGGTGCGCCGGCCTGTTGGCCGCGGCACCGGTGCTGGCACTGGTGCCGCGGCCCGCACTGGCCCACAAGTCCAGTGACGCCTACCTCTTCATCGACGTGCAGCCCGATCGCAGCGATCTGCGCTGGGACATCGCCTTGCGCGACCTCGACGTGGCGCTGGCGCTGGACGCCGACGGCAACCGCGACTTGACTTGGGGCGAGATCCGCGCCGCCTGGCCGCGCATCGACGCGTTAGCGCTGGCGTCGCTGGCAGTGGAGGGCTGCCTTTTTGCCATTACCGGACACGCGCTGGAGCAGCGCAACGATGGCGCTTACGCGGTGCTGCAACTCAGTGCGCCGTGCCAGATCGCGCCCAAGGCAACGCTGCACTACAGCCTGTTTGCCGAACTGGACCCGACCCACCGCGGCATCGTCCGGCAGTCGGTTTCGGGCGGCGCTGCGATCTTGCGCATGCTGGTGCCAGCGGCCATCCCGGCAGCGCT
>JAYVNK010000652.1:0-2575 GCA_043758475.1 Comamonadaceae bacterium
CCGCCGGCCTGCAGGTCTTTGCCCGCCAGAATATGGCCGCCGTCCCACCACTGAAGGGCCCGTGCGGGCCGTGCATAAAACTCGTCGCGGTTGGCAACCAGCAGCAGCGGCGTGGCACTTGAAGGCTGCCAGTTCCAGGCGATCAGACACATCGTGGCGCAATCCTCAATACTATGATATTTATAGCTTATTATGCATGCTATACGGGGGCTATAGGCCAATTTTACTGGTAAATCGGGCTTCCGCAGGGCTAAACAGGCTGCAACACCACCCGGCCCACCACGCGTCCTTTGGCCAAGTCGTCCAGCGACTGGTTGACCGTGCTCATGGGGCGCAACTCTATCGGAATGGTGGGCAGCGTGACGGTTTGCGCCAGCGCCACCAGCTCACGCAGCAGCGGCAGGCCGGCGGTGTAGGAGCCGCAGACCGACAGCGACTTGAAAATGAACATCGGCAACGCCAGTTTGAATTCGCCGCCAAACAGGCCCACAATCACCACTTGCCCGGCGCGGCGCACAATGCTGACGGCAAACGAAGAGCTGGACTCGGCACCGACAAAATCGACCACACCAGCGATATTGCCACCGCATGCCTTGGCAATTTCTTTCAGCACGCCCGGCGCGTTAGGGTCAAACGCGAGTGACGCACCGTGTTTGAGCGCGGCTTCACGTTTGGCCGGGTCAGGGTCTATCGCCACAATCCGCGCGGCCTGCGTGGCAGACAGCAGCGCCACGGCCGTCATGCCTACCCCGCCGCAACCCACCACGCCAACCCAGTCTTCGGACGTGGTGGCGGGCAGTTTGCGGATTGCTCCAAACGCGGTGATGCCGGCGCAGGCAAAGGTGGCGGCACGGGCCGGGTCCAGCGCGCCAAACGGCACCAAATAGCGCTCGTGGCGCACCCGCACCAGGTCGCCAAAGCCACCGGGCAGGCGCAGGCCCATGCTCAGGGATGCCTTGTTGCAAAGCTGCTCGTCGCCACTCACGCAGGTGGCGCACACGCCACAGCCCTGCCATGGGTAGACGATGACGTGCTCGCCCCGTTTGATGCCCTGCACGTCGGGCCCTAAATCGACAATTTCGCCCACAATTTCATGCCCCATGGTCAAGGGCAATTTGCTGCCAGCAGCTTCCAGCGACGATATTCTTCCGCCGCCCATCTCGAAGCCCCCGGCCTGGATGTGCAGGTCGGAGTGGCAGATGCCGCAGTGCGTCACCCGCACGGTCACTTCATGCCCGCTGATGGACTCAAACAGCTCCTCTATCGGCTCCAGCGCGCCGCCCCAGGTCTTGAAAGCCCAGCGATGGGCGCATTGGTAGTTCATGTTGATCTCCTCACGGGGGCATTTTGTCGTTGTCTTGTTACATCAGCAGGCGGCCGAAATCGGTTGCAATCTCATGGGCCGTTGACGGGCTGAGCTTGTCGCCTACAAATGCCTCAACACCACGCAGCAGGCGGCGCAGTTCTTCGGGGCTCTTGCAGCGGTCAATCGCTTCGCGAATGGGCGCACCAGACGCGCCCAAATGCTGCTCAACATACCGGGCGGCATCGTCCCGCACTTTGGCAAATTCCGCGGGGCTGGTGGCCGGGCGGGCAGCTTCGCTGGGTCGGGCCGCCGCATACCCCGGCTCGATGGGCAACAGCAGGTCAACTTCCTGCAAGCCAGACTCGATCAGCCCCAGCGCCAGCAGGTGGTCCAGCGTGGCCGGCAGCTCACCCACGCGCACAAACGCTGCCAGATCGTTCACGGGTTTTTTGCCGTCAATCATGATCAGCAGGCGCCGCTGCAGCGAATCAACCCTGCCGCTGCGCGCAATGATCTCCAGGCGGCCCTGCTCGGTCTTGAAGTAAATCGTTCCTGGGTTCATCAATGCCATCCCCCATCGGTCCAGCAAAACACTGTGGGGCGATTATGCGTGGGTCAAAAGTACGGGGGTAGTTCCAGGCGATCGCTAGGCCTTGACGGAGGCTGCCTTGCGGTCGGCCAGCACTTTTTGCGCGGACGGGCGCTCGCCCACCAGCTTGATGTAGCCTTTGTAATCCAGGCCCCCGGCAAGCAGCAGATCTTCGCCATAAATTACCTTGCTGGCCATGCCAACCAGCGGCAGGCTGGCAAAGGCGGCGCAATCAGCCTGGGTAAAAGCGCTACCGGCCACATAGGGTGAGAGCTTGGCCATGCGTTTGAAGCCTGCGATATTGGCAACGAGCTGCTTGCGAATGCGCGCCTTGCTGTCATCACTGAGCGCAGCCCCGCCGAAAAAAGCCTGGCCGTACAGCTCGCGGGCGACAATTTCAAGGTGCCAGTCAATGAACGTGATGAGCTCGCGCACCTTGGCCTGCCCAAATGCATCAGCAGGCATCAGCGGCGGCTGCGGCCAGGTGGACTCAATATATTCCATGATGGCCTGGCTTTCGCACAAACCGCCGTGCTCGGTGCGGATGAACGGAATCTTGCCCAGCGGCGACGCGCTCAACACGGCTTCATCGGTGCTTTTGGTCATGACGGACTCTTCAACAAAAGGCACGCCTTTTTCCAGGAGCGCGAGTTTAACTTTGTTGTAGTAGTTGGACACGG
>JAYVNK010000653.1:0-8101 GCA_043758475.1 Comamonadaceae bacterium
GGGTTCGAGTTTGCAGATGTCTGAGTTTGACGCCGACGGCCTGCCCATCATCCGCATGCTCGGTTTGCAACCGGCATGGCTGCAAACCCGGTTCGAAGACGCGCTGGAACCCGACTTGCCCATTGTCGATGCGCATCACCATTTGTGGGACCGGGCTGGCGGGTATCTGCTTGATGAATTGCTGGCTGATCTAGGCGACCCAGGCCATCCAACAACCGGGCACAACGTGGTCGCCACGGTTTATCTGCAATGCGGTTACGCCTACCGCAGCACCGGCCCGGTGTCGCTGCGCCCGGTCGGTGAAACCGACTTCGTGGCGAACATTGCACGCCAAGCGCAGCAGCGCGGCGAAAAGACGAAGGTCTGCGCTGGCATCGTGGGCTACGCCGACCTGGAGCTCGGAGACGAGGTAGACGCCGTGCTGCAGGCCCATATCGACGCGGGGGATGGGCGGTTTCGGGGTGTTCGCCATATTTTGGCGCGCCACAATGCCTTCAACGCCAGTCTTCTGGGACCCGCGCCCACAGGCCTGATGCAGCGCGTGAACTTTCGGCGTGGCCTGGCCCGCCTGCAGGCGCTGGGCCTGTCATTCGATGCCTGGCTGTTCCACACCCAGATTGACGAACTTGTAGACTTGGCCGAGGCCCTGCCGGGCTTGCCCATCGTGCTCAACCATGCTGGTGGCCCGCTGGCAGTCGGCCCCTACGCCGACAAACGCGACGAGGTGTTTTTGGTATGGCGTGGGGCGATCAAGCGGCTGGCGGCGTGCCCCAATGTGAGCATCAAGCTCGGTGGCATGGGCATGGCCATTGGCGGCTTTGAGTTTCACAAACAGACGCTGCCACCCTCATCTGAACAACTGTGCGCTGCCTGGGCACCGTACATGCACGCCTGCATCGAGTCATTTGGAGCGCAACGCTGCATGTTTGAGAGCAACTTTCCGGTGGACAAAGCAACGTGCAGCTATGGCGTGCTGTGGAACGCCTACAAGCGGATAGCGGCCGGTGCGTCGGCAAGCGAGAAAGCCGCGTTGTTCAGGGACAGCGCATCCACGTTTTACCGGCTTGGAAATTTCGACAGCCTGGTGCAGAATTAGCTCCATCTTCACAGGAAGCATCAACCGGAACACACCATGAATGATCGCAATCAATCGCTGGAAATCCAGCTATCCAACAATATCACCGAAGCCGAATGGCTGCTTCGCGTGCAGCTTGCCGCCGCCTATCGGCTGGTCGACTACTACGGCTGGTCAGAACAGATTTACGCGCATCTCACAGCCCGCGTGCCAGGGCCTGACAACCACTTTCTCATCAACCCCTACGGCCTGAACTACGAGGAAATCACCGCTTCCAATCTGGTCAAGATTGATGTGAATGGCAACGTAATTTCAGGCGGGCGGCATACCGTCAACTACGCGGGTTTTGTCATTCACTCGGCCCTGCACATGGTGCCGTCGCAAAACAACCATGTGGCCATGCACACCCATACGCGGGCTGGCATGGCGGTGGCGGCCCTTAAAGCGGGCCTGCTGAACATCTCGATGTTCTCCACCGCTTTCCACAACCGTCTGGCCTACCACGATTATGAAGGCGCGGCGTTGCGGCTGGATGAACGCGAGCGCATCGTCAAGTCACTTGGCACGGCGCGCGCGATGATTCTGCGCAACCACGGGCTGCTGGCGGTTGGCCGCACGGTTCCAGAAACTTTTTTGCGCTTGTACCGGCTGGAGCGCGCCTGCCAGGTTCAGGTGGATGCAGCGTCAGCCGGTACCCTGAACATCATGCCAGAGCCGTTGGCAGCACAGTCTGCCGCCGACCTAGACAGCTTTCAGGGCTCGCATCCGGATGGCGAGGGCGTGATTGAGTTTGAAGCCTTGATGCGCAAGCTGGACCGGATTGACGGCAGTTACAGGCACTGAAGCGTCATTGAAGGCGCGATTGATGGAGCCAGTGAATGCGCCACTGCGCGCGGCGATCAATTTACTATATATTGAATAGCAAGCTATCCATATAGGACGTTGGCAAAAGGATATTTTTCTCTCAATCATGGCAGCATTGCTGGCCAGGCCTGTGGCTACGGCTGCCTGTGCAGCCGTTCCACGTCCGGCGTGGCCACCACCACATCGCCACACTGCGCGCGCTGGCGCAGCGCGTGCTCCATCACCACCAGCGCCAGCATGGCCTCGGCTATGGGCGTGGCGCGGATGCCCACGCACGGGTCATGGCGGCCTTTGGTAGAGACCTCAACCGGATTGCCGCCCAAGTCAATTGACTCGCGCGGCGTGAGGATGGAACTGGTGGGCTTGATGGCAATCGACACCTCCAGGTCTTGCCCGGTGCTAATGCCGCCCAGCACACCGCCCGCGTTGTTGGATTTGAAACCCTGGGGCGAGAGCGAATCGCCATGCATGCTGCCGCGCTGCGTCACGCTGCCAAAACCGGCACCAATTTCCACGCCCTTAACAGCGTTGATGCCCATCATGGCCCAGGCGATGTCGGCGTCCAGCTTGTCAAAAAGCGGATCGCCCAGGCCGACGGGTACGTTGCTGGCCATCACGCGGATGCGGGCACCGCAGGAGTCGCCTGACTTGCGCAGGGCGTCCATGTAGTCTTCAAACGCCTGCACGTCGGCAACCGGTGCAAAAAACGGGTTGTTGGGCACGTGCTCCCATGATTCAAAGCCGATGGGCATATCGCCAATTTGCGTCATGCAACCGCGAAAGACCGTGCCGTATTTTTCGGACAGCCATTTTTTGGCCACCGCCCCGGCGGCGACCATGGGCGCGGTCAACCGGGCCGATGCACGCCCTCCCCCACGCGGGTCGCGCAGGCCGTATTTGTGCAGGTAGGTGTAGTCAGCGTGGCCGGGCCGGAACGATTGGAGGATGTTGCCGTAGTCCTTGCTGCGCTGGTCGGTGTTCTTGATCAGAAGGCAGATCGGCGTGCCGGTAGTTTTGCCTTCGTACACGCCACTCAAAATCTCGACCGCATCGGGCTCATTGCGCTGCGTCACATGGCGGCTGGTGCCAGGGCGGCGGCGGTCCAGGTCGCCCTGGATGTCGGCCTCGCTCAACGCCATGCCGGGTGGGCAGCCATCAATCACGCAGCCAATGGCCGGGCCGTGGGATTCACCAAAATTGGTGACCGCGAAGAGTTGTCCAAAGGTGTTGCCGCTCATCCGCCGGATTATCCCAGACGCTGGCAAGGCGGGTCGGGCTGGTCTGCGCACTTGCCGACCGAACCCCTCTGACCATTGCACAGTGCAAGGCACAATAGCGGTCAATGTAACGACTTGTGTGGAGAGAAAATTGGCCAGCCGCTACCAGTTTGACCGCTTTGAAATCCAGATCGCAGCCCGCGTGCTGCTCGAAGCTGGCAACGCAGTGAACTTGGGCGCGCGGGCGTTCGACGTGCTTGTGTGCCTGGTGGAACGGCGCGACCGGGTAGTTGCAAAAGAGGAACTGATCGAGCTGATCTGGCCCGGGCTGGTGGTGACGGACAACAACCTGAACGTGCAAATCGCCGGCCTGCGAAAGCTGCTCGGTGCACAGTCGGTGCAGACCGTGCAAGGGCGGGGCTTCCGCTTTATGCTGGGTGTGCGGGAGCTGGCCGAAGCGCCAGCCACCAGGCTGCCTGCGGCAGACGTGGCTGGCGTGACAAACCCGATGCCTGACTTTGACCGCCGCATGCCAAAGATCGACCTGTCGCTGTCAGACGTTCCCTCTATCGCCGTGCTGCCCTTCCTCAATTTGAGCAATGACCCTCAGCAAGACTATTTTGCCGACGGCATCACCGAAGACATCACCACCGAGCTGTCACGGTTCAAGGCTTTGTTCGTGATTTCGCGCAACTCCTCATTCAGCTACAAAGGGCGGGCGGTGGACGTGCGCACGGTGTCCAGAGAACTGGGGGTGCGCTATGTGGTGGAGGGCAGCGTGCGCCGCGCCGAGCAGCGTGTGCGGGTTGCGGCCCAATTGATTGACGCAGTCACGGGCAACCATTTGTGGGCAGAAAAGTACGATCGGCTGCTGGAAGACATGTTTGACCTGCAGGAAGAGGTAACGCGAAGCATTGTGGGGGCCATCGCACCGCAAATTCATGCCGCAGAACAAAACATGGCACGGCGCAAGCGGCCCGGCAATTTGAGCGCGCATGACCTGGCCATGCGCGCCAATGCCAACAGCATCCATGCCATGCGCCGCAACGACCAGGCATTGTGGCAGCAGGCGCTGGCCGAGGCCCGCCAGGCCCTTGCGATGGACCCGCAGAGCGTGCTGGCCCTGACCGTCATTGCTGAACTGCTGGCGCGTTATGTCGGGTCACCGCAGTTTGAGGATCAGGATCTTCGCGTGGCCTGGAAAGAAGCCATCGCGGCCGCGGGTCTGGCGATTGACCTGGACCCAGTAGCCAGCCCGGCCTACCGGTGGATGGGCCTGCTACTGGCCTTTGGCGAGTTCCATGACGAGGCCAGAGACATGGCGCGCCGAGGTCTGGACTTGAACCCCAACGATGCCATCGCGTGGAGTAACCTGGCGCTCGTAGAGTTGTGCGCCGGCAATTCTGAACTGGCGTTGGCGCACGAAGCCCATGCCATCCGGCTCAGCCCGCGTGATCAGAACCAATACCTCATGAATTGCTGCCGCTCTGCAGCCTGCTTTCAGCTCAAAGACTACGCACAGGCGCTGGTCTATGCACGCTCGGCTGTGAACGAGGCTCCCAATGCGGCCATGTCACAAACCATACTGGCCATGGCGGCGGCAGGCTGCGGCGAAATCACATTGGCGAAAAACGCCTTTGAATTTTTGCGCCAGCTTTCCCCGGTCTACGCCAACCGTGTGTTGACCATCAACCCGATGTACGGGCTGCCAGAACATCGCAGGCGCTACCTGCTGGCGTGCCGCATAGCTGCGGGGCTGGAAGATGAGAGCGCTGCTGGATTGCTGCGTTGACGTACCACAGGGCTGGATTGAGCACAACGCAGCACGCGGCCACCACGATTTTCACCATCAAACTGTTCATGATCAAGACTCCGTTTTATTGAGTCTTGATTGGGCCTTGGTGGCCCGGCTCACGCAATATCGGCGTCCTTAAACGTTATGAAACCTTATGAAATCTTATTAAAGGTTATGAAAAGTCGTGAATTCCTTCAGGGCAGCATTGCTGATTCCTTTTCGGCGGTCTTTTTCCTCCGCGGAGGCCTTTTGCCTCTTTTCAGGCGCACTCATCCCTTGGCCGCTCGTATGCCTATTAGCTGGCCGCGTACCATCCCTATATGAAAACCCACCACGTCCAGACCGGCGTGGGGCATTACGGCGTGTTCAGCGGCCGCAGGTGGAATCAGCAGATCTACCCGCGTGTGCGGGAGATGATCCATGCCAGCGCCGGCTAATCCTTCTCGTCCCCTTCGCCGGCCGGCCAGTCGCGGATGTAAGCCTTGAGCATCTTGTTCTCAAAATTCTGGCTGTCCACCACGGCCTTGGCCACGTCGTAGAAGCTGATCACGCCCATCAGCATCATCTTGTCCAGCACAGGCATGTAGCGGGCATGGCGCTCCAGCATCATGCGGCGAACTTCATCCAGCTCGGTCTCCATGGTGCAGGTCAGCGGGCCATTGTCCATCGCCTTCCAGACAGTGGTGGCGCCCACGCTGCCGCCGTTTTTGACAATGGTCTTGATGACCTCGCGGAAGGTCAGCATGCCCACCACCTTGCCGTGCGACATGACCACCAGCGACCCAATGTCGTTATCTGACATCATGCTCATCGCATGGGACAGCAGATCCTCAGGCGTGGCGGTGTAAAGCGTGGTGCCTTTGACCCGCAAAATGTCGCTGACTTTCATGGTGCATCTCCTGTTGCGCTGACGTTGGGCGATGCATGAATATAGCCCACAATAGCCCCATGCAACCGCTATCGGGCGGCCAGACACTCTGCCCGTAGACCCTGACTGGACTGACTGGAGACTTTATGCCCGGCTATTCTGACCCCGGTTTTGACACCTTGTCACTTCACGCAGGTGCCTCACCCGACCCCACCACCGGCGCGCGCGCGGTTCCCATCCACCTGACTACCTCGTTTGTATTTGAGTCCAGCGAGCATGCGCAATCGCTGTTCAACCTGGAGCGCGCGGGCCACGTGTACTCGCGCATCAGCAACCCGACCAACGCCGTGCTGGAGCAGCGCGTGGCCGCGCTGGAAGGCGGCATTGGCGCCATCACCACGGCCAGCGGCCAGGCGGCTTTGCACCTGTGCGTGGCCACGCTGATGGGCGCGGGCTCGCACATTGTGGCGTCCACCGCGCTGTATGGTGGCTCGCAAAACCTGCTGCACTACACCATGCGCCGGTTTGGCATCGACACCACGTTTGTCAAGCCGGGCGACATTGACGGCTGGCGCGCAGCGGTGCGGCCGAACACCAAGCTGTTTTTTGGCGAAACCGTGGGCAATCCCGGGCTGGACGTGCTGGACATTCCGACCATTTCGCAAATTGCCCATGACGCTGGCGTGCCGCTGTTGGTTGACTCTACCCTGACCTCGCCCTGGCTGATGAAGCCGTTTGAGCACGGCGCCGATCTGGTCTACCACTCTGCCACCAAGTTTTTGAGCGGCCACGGCACGGTGATTGGCGGCATTGTGGTGGATGCGGGCAGTTTCGACTGGGCGCGCGCCAATGAATCGTGCGGCAAATTTGCGGAGCTGGCGCAGCCCTACGAGGGTTTTCACAACATGGTGTTCACCGAAGAATCCACGGTCGGTGCGTTTTTGCTGCGCGCGCGCCGTGAAGGACTGCGCGACTTTGGCGCCTGCATGAGCCCGCACTCGGCCTGGCTGATTTTGCAGGGCATTGAGACGCTGTCCCTGCGCATGGAACGCCACATGCGCAACACCGAAAAAGTCGTGCAGTTTCTGGCCAGCCAGCCTTTTGTAGCGCGGGTCGGGCACCCGCTGCTCGAATCCCACCCCAGCCATGCCCTGGCCAAAAAACTGCTCCCACGCGGCGCAGGCTCGGTTTTCAGTTTTGACGTCAAAGGCAACCGCGAGCAGGGCAAAAAGTTTGTTGAAACGCTCAAAGTGTTCAGCCACCTGGCCAATGTGGGCGATTGCCGCAGCCTGGTGATTCACCCTGCCAGCACCACGCACTTCCGCATGAGCGACGAGGCGCTGGCGGCTGGCGGCATCACGCAGGGCACCATCCGGCTTTCAATTGGTCTGGAAGATGCGGATGACTTGGTTGATGACTTGAAGCGGGCGTTGAAAGCGGCGGAAAAATTGACGCCATCGCCACCTCCCCTTGCTGCTGCGGCCATCCGCATGAATTCGGGAGCCTGAGCATGCAACTCAATGTCAACGGCTTCAAAACCTACTGCTACACAGGCGGTAAAGCGTTCGACGCGGCCAAACCCACGGTCGTCTTCATCCATGGCGTGCTGAACGACCACAGCGTGTGGATATTGCAAAGCCGCTACCTGGCCAACCACGGCTGGAACGTGCTGGCCGTGGACTTGCCCGGCCACTGCCGCAGCGCGGGCGAAGCGCCTGCCACCGTGGAAGCGGCAGCCGATTTCATCGCCGCCCTGCTGGATGCGGCAGAAATCAACCAGGCCGCTCTGGTAGGGCACAGCTTCGGGTCGTTGATTGCGCTGGAGGCCGCCGCGCGCTTGCAGCACCGTGTCACCCATCTGGCGCTGGTGGGTACGGCTTTTCCCATGAAAGTGTCGCAGGTGCTGCTGGACGCTGCGCTCAACGACCCGACCAAGGGTATTGAGATGATCAATGTGTTTTCGCGCTCAACGCTGGCGGCTCCGCCGTCTGCGCTGGGACCGGGCACGTGGGTGTTTGGGAGCAACGCCGCGCTGAACCGCCGTGTGCTGGGCAGCAACGGGAAAGTCAACGTGTTCCATCGAGGGTTCATGGCCTGTAATGCTTATGCAAACGGCGATAAAGCCATCACCGAGATCACATGCCCTGTGCTGTTTTTGCTGGGCGCACAGGACCAGATGACGCAAGCCGTTGCGGCGCAGGGCCTGATTACCAAGGCCAAGGCGGCGGGCAAGAAGGTGCAAACCGTCTACCTGCCCGTGGGCCACCACCAGATGACCGAAG
>JAYVNK010000654.1:0-8097 GCA_043758475.1 Comamonadaceae bacterium
AGTGCTGCGGCTCCAATCCTGCCTGCGCAGGATTGGACAGCACGAAGAGCAGTTGCCTCTGGCATCGGCCCGTATAGCGCAGCACACGAAGTGGCAAGCGTGGGGGCCATCTCTTGACCTTCTCCATCCACGGCCTGGCCGTCGCACGCGGCATCGCCATCGGGCGGGCGGTGCTGGTGGCGTCCAGCCGGGTGGATGTAGCGCATTACTTCATTGAGGCCAGCCAGGTAGATGCCGAGATTGACCGCGTGCGGGTGGGGCGCAACGCGGTGGTGGACGAGATTCACCGGCTGCAAAAAAGCATCACGCTGATGGGCCCCAAAGAAGCGCCGCACGAACTCACCGCGCTGCTGGACGTGCATTTGATGCTGCTGCAGGACGACGAACTGATCAGCGGCGTCAAGCACTGGATCACAGGACGCCTGTACAACGCCGAATGGGCGCTGACGACGCAGTTTGAGGTCATCGCGCGCCAGTTTGACGAAATGGAAGACGAGTACCTGCGCGAGCGCAAGGCCGACCTGGAGCAGATCACCGAAAAAGTGCTGAGTGCCATGAAAGGCGCAGGGTCTGCCATTGCCACGCCCAAATCAACCCGGGGCACGCGCAAGCCGTCGCAGCAGGACCTGCTGCTGGACGACACGGTGGACGTGCCGCTGGTGCTGGTGGCGCATGACCTGTCGCCGGCCGACATGCTGCAGTTCAAGCAGAGCGTGTTTGCCGGCTTCATCACCGACGTGGGCGGCAAAACCTCGCACACCGCCATCGTGGCGCGCAGCATGGACATTCCCGCCGTGGTGGGCGCGCGCCTGAGCAGCACCCTGGTGCGCCAGGACGATTGGGTCATCATCGACGGCGACGCCGGTGTGGTCATCGTGGACCCGTCGCCCATCATCCTGGCCGAATACGGCTTCAAGCAGCGCCAGGTCGAGCTGGAGCGCGGACGCCTGAGCCGCCTGCGGCACACGCCAGCCGTCACCATGGATGGCCAGAAAATCGAGCTGTTGGCCAACATTGAAATGCCCGAAGATGCCGCAGGCGCAGTCAAGGCCGGGGCCGTGGGCGTGGGGCTGTTCCGCAGCGAATTTTTATTCATGGGCCGCCAGGGCAAGCTGCCCGACGAAGAGGAGCAGTACCAGGCCTACAGCCGCGCGATTGAAGGGATGCACGGCCTGCCGGTGACCATCCGCACGGTGGACATTGGTGCCGACAAGCCGCTGGACAAATCCCCCGAGCGCGCTTACCGCGACGACGCCCACCTCAATCCCGCCTTGGGCCTGCGCGCCATCCGCTGGAGCCTGGCAGACCCGGCGATGTTTTTGACGCAGTTGCGCGCGATTTTGCGGGCCGCCAAAAACGGCCAGGTCAACCTGCTGATCCCGATGCTGGCGCACGGCAGCGAAATCCGCCAGACCCTGTCATTGCTGGACCATGCCCGCGCCGAGCTGGACAACCGGGGCGTGGCCTACGGGCCGCTGCAAATCGGGGCGATGATCGAGATCCCCGCGGCGGCACTCACGCTCAAGCTGTTCCTGAAGTATTTTGATTTCCTGTCGATTGGCACCAACGACCTGATCCAGTACACCCTGGCGATTGACCGGGCCGACGAATCCGTGGCCCACCTGTACGACCCGCTGCACCCGGCCGTGCTGCGCCTGGTGGCTGAAACCATTGCCGAGTGCAATGCCCAGGGCAAAGGTATCAGCGTGTGCGGCGAGATGGCCGGCGACACCACGCTGACACGCCTGTTGCTGGGCTTGGGCCTGCGCAGTTTCTCAATGCACCCGGCGCAAATACTGGCGGTGAAGCAGGAGATACTGCTCGCGGACACGGCCAAACTGAAGGTCTGGGCCGACGATGTCATGAAAGACGACGAGCCCGGGCTGCGCCTGGCGAGCGCCTGAGGTTGCAGCGGCCCGCGCCGGCAACCACCGTTCACGTTTAGGGCTATTTCATCAGCCGGTCCAGCGCGCCAGTTTTGAACAATCCGCCCACCGACTCCACAATCCTGCGCGCCGCCGGGCGCTTGACGCCGCCTGCACCACGGGGCACCACCTCGGGCTCGCCGCCAAATGCAATCTGGCCGACCTCTACCTCAACCTGCGTGCCATCCACAGCGGCCAGGGTGGCAATGCCGGTATTGACCTTGAGGTAAGTGCCAGCGGGGTCGGTGTTGATGGCGTCTTCAGAGATGGCGATTTCAATGTCGGTGCCACGGATGCCAATGGTGGCGGTGCTGGTGACAAAGCTCACGTTGTTCTTCGCGGTGGCCCGCCCCGAGATGTAGCGCAGCCCGCCCTTGACGATCATGATGGTTTTCTGCCGGTAAGCTGGTGCGCCTTTGAGCTTGAGCGCCTTGATTTCAAGCCGCGATTCGGCGCGCAGCGCCAGCCGCGCGCCGTCGTCAAACCGCAGCAGCGCCTCGGAATTGGCGTCACTGATGAACTCATCGCCCTGGCGCAGGCGCGAGCCCACCACAGCGCGCAGCAGCCTGTCGCCGCGCTGAATCTGGATCTGGCCATTGAGGAACATGATCCGCGCGGCCTGCGCATCGGGCGCAAACACGCAGGCCAGCGTCATTGCAATGGCAAGAATAAAGGGGCGCGGCAGGCCGGACCGGGTTGTGGCTGGGTTCATGGCGTGGATTCCGTTTGACTTTGCGTTTTGACTTTTGCGTTTGCGCGTTGTGGTCTGGCTGTGCGGTTGTGCTGTGGCGTCTGGGTTTGCCTCTGCGCTCACACGATAGCACATGGCACGCAAAAAGCAGAGCACAAAATACGCCTCAGGCATGCACCGGGCACGGCATACTCGTGCTGTAATCTTGGCAAGGATGACTGACAAGGAGCCCATCATGAAGCCCATACTCCGCCATGGTGCCAGCCAAGGCGCCCGCCGCACAAGCCTGATCTGCCTGGGCGTCGCATGCGCCGTGCTGCCCTTGCAGGCACAGGCACAGACTGCAACGCCAACCCCGCAGCAGATGATTGAGCAGCTTGAAAACCCGCGTACCCGAAGCTTGCGCAACCTGACGGTTGAGGCGGCGCCCGCGCCCGCCAGCGCTGACGCAGGCCAATCGGCCGCCAGCAAAGTTACGGACGGCGCCAACAGTTCCGCCAGCGCCACTGGCACTGCCAGCGCCGCGCGGCCCGCGCTGTCGTTGCTGATCCAGTTTGACTTCAACTCCGCCCGCGTGCGGCCCGAGAGCCAGCAGGCTTTGGGCAACCTGTCGCAGGCCCTGCAATCGACCGCGCTCGCGGGTTCAAAATTTGCCGTGGAGGGCCACACCGACGCCCGTGGCGGCGCAGGCTACAACCAGAAGCTCAGCCAGCAGCGCGCGCTGGCGGTGCGTGACATCCTGGCCAGCAGCGGCGTGGCGCAAGACCGGCTGCTTGCGGCTGGCCGGGGCGCTACCGAGCTGGCCAACAGCGCCCTGCCATTTGCGGCCGAGAACCGGCGCGTGCGGATTGTCAACCTGGACTGATGTGACTCCCGCCCAGAGCCTGTGCTGCCCCCTGCTGTGGCAATGACGGCCTGGAAGCGCATCAGCCGCGCGCTGGGCGTCCTGCCTGCCAAACGGGTGACGTGGGGCCTGGTGCTGGTGTTTTCGGCCTGGGCCTTGCTGGACGTGTTTGTGTTCAAAGTGTCCGGCGGACTGGCCAAGCCGAGCTATGACGCCATGGTGCGCGCGCGCCTGTTTGCCGCCAGTCCTGACCCGCGCATTGTCATCATTGACATTGACGAAGCCTCGTTGTCCCGCATGGCCCGCGAGTTTGGCCGCTGGCCGTGGCCTCGCGATACCTTGGCCACGGTGCTGGAGCATGTTGAGCGCCAGCAGCCCGCCGCCATCGTGTGGGACATCCTGTTCTCTGACGCTGACCGCCTGAGCCCGGGTGGCGACGCCGCTTTCAACGAAGCCGCCAGACGCAGCCCGTACAGCCATTTTTCGGTGGTGCGCCTGGCTGTTGCCCTGGATGCTGCCAGCCAGATCACGCAGGCCGCGCTGCCGGGGCTGTGGCTTGCCGGGCCGCCGACGCGTGGGTCAGCAACGGCCACAGCACCACCACCAGCACCAGCAACGGGAGCGGGAACGCCAGAGGCCACCCCGCTCACCCCGGTGGCGCTCATCCCTCCAGCGCTGCCTGCCCTTGCCGCAGGCCGTTTGGGCTTCAACAATGGCTACGTCGATCCCGATGGCGTGCTGCGCCGCTACCGCTACGTGGAGCCGCTGGCCGACGGCAGCGCGATCCAGTCAATCGCCATGAGCGTGATGAAAACTACTAATAAAATAGCGGATTATGCATATTACACAAGGGCTACGGGCCTATTTGACGGAAAATATGCAGAAAACGGGCTGATCGCATGGCGCAAGCATGCCAGCGCCTACCCGCACGTCCCGTTTGCCGATGTGTTTGCCCAGGCGGAAGGCGGCAAGCCGCTGGCAAGCCTGCCAGCGCTAGCCGGAAAGGTCGTCATCATTGGCTCCACCGCACCCAGCCTGCATGACATCCACCCCACGCCGCTGTCACCCACCATGGCCGGTGTGGACTCTCTGGCCACTGCGCTGGACAACGGCCTTAACCAGCGCCAACTGCGTGAGTTGCCGCCCGCTGTGCAGGCCGGCTTTGCCGTGGCGCTGTGCGCGGCGCTGGCGCTGTGGGTGCAGTTTAAAAGCGTGGCGTCGCTGGCCCCGGCGTTGCTGGCCTTGCCTGCCGCCTTGCTGGGCATCAGCTATTTGAGCTTGAACGGCTTGCCGGTGTTTCTGGATTTGCACGTGGCAGCCGGGGTGGCGCTGGCGTTTCTGGCGGTACTGCGGGTGTGGAATTCGCTGCGGCGCAAATACTGGTGTTCACCGCCCCTTGAGGGTGACGCTCAGGCGCAGCCGCTGGCCGTGTGGCCATGGGAACGCCAGGGTGCCTGGCTGGAGGCCCCGCTGGACCGCCTGATTGATGCCGTCGAGCGCCACGCCCCACTGTGCCGCGTGGTGGTAAGCGACGCCCGCGTCACCTGGCCATCCACCCTGCGCTGGCCCGAGCTGGCGCGCTTTTGCGCCGTGGTGGGCCCGCACGATGCCGTGCTGGCAGCCCAGGGCGCACTGGCACCTGCCTGCGCGCGGCTGGCGCTGCGCAGTGGCAGCCTACAGGTGGTGGATTTCCCCGCAGACCGTGAAAAATTGGCAAACAGCGTGCTTGCGGCATGGTCAACCTTGCAGAAAACGGCTACAAGCTGAGATTGAAAATCCGAAAGCGTGAAAGGCCAACACAATGACATTCAAACCTCTGTTCAAGCTGTCGGCCGCGTTTACCATGGTGCTTTGCCAACCTGGCGTGCCCGCGCAAACCCCGCTGGCACCGGCGTTGGCGGCCACGCCAAGTGCCGGCCTAACCGCTGCGCCCGGCCAAACCCTGACCGCCTTGCGCGCCACCGAACTGCGCGCCGACAAGCTGGCCGGCGCACCAGTGCTGCAGAGCCTGGCGACCGGCGCTGCGCTGCGCCTGTTGAGTGTGGAAGGCGGCTGGGCGCTGGTGGAACCTGTCACGGTCACCGCCGGTGCGGGCAGTGCTGCCAGCCCCTTCAACCGTGCGCCAGGCTGGGTGCGCGCCAGCGCCCTGAACCTGCAGGCCGGCGCATCAGCGGCATCGGCGCTGGCCAGCGGGCGTGAAGCGGGCAGCAGCGGTGCCAGCGCCGTGCTCACACTGGGCGTGCGCAGCCTCGCGCCCCGCGTGAACCGCCATGCGCTGATCATCGGCATCAGCCGCTACGCCGACCCTGCCACGCCGTCGCTGCCGGGCGCGCGAATAGACAAAGAATCCGCCACGCAGATGGCCCAGGCCATGCAGGTGCCGGCCGGCAACATCCGCTACTTGCAGGACGAACAGGCCACCGGCAACAACATCCGCCAGGCCTTGAAAGAGTTGACCGACAAGGTGCTGGACGGCGACCGCGTGTTCATCCACTACTCGGGCCATGGCACGCGTTACAACGACCCCGCAGCGGGTGGCTGCGTGGAAGCCTTGCTGGCCCATGACGGGGGCCAGAGCGGCACCATCACCAACCGCGAAATCGCCGACCTGCTCAAGACCATCACCAACAAGACCGACAAGCTGTTTGTGATGTACGACGCCTGCCATTCGGGCGGGCTGGTGCAGGCGGCGTCCAGCGTGCGCACGCGTGGCTTTTCCAACCCCAATGACGAAGGCCTGCTGCGCCCCAAGTTTTCCAGCATTTCTGAAGAATGCGGCCGGCCGGTCAACGTCAAAACCCGCAACCTCCTGGTGGAGACGACGGCCAAAGGCGCGCTGCCTCAGGACATCATCCACGTCAGCGCCTCGCGTGACAACGAGATCAGCTTTGACGATGAACTCAAAGGCGGCCTGGCCACCCAGTTCATGCGCGACTGCATGCTGCGCGATGCCAAGGATCTGGACAACTCGGGTGCCATCAGCATGGACGAGATCAGGGTCTGCGCCCAGGAAAAAATCAACAGGCGCATGGCCAATGACGTGAACTACAAGCCGCATAACCTGGTGCTCAATGGCAACGCCGCTTTTGTGCCGGCCTGGTTCAGCCAGGCCAGTGCGACGCCGGTGGCACTGGCGCAGCCCGCAGCGGCCACTGCTGGCACCGCTGCTGTCACGGCAGCCACGCCCGCCATCACACCTGTCGCAGCGCCTGCGCCCATGCCCGCCGCGCTGACGGGCGAGCAGGCCCTGCGCCAGATGTTTGACCAGCGCGATGCCAAGCGCCGCGTGCAGGTCACCACGGTCAAGGACAAACTCAAGGTCGGCCAGGACGGGCTGGATTTCTCGGTGCAGTCTGAGCGCGCCGGCTTTGTCTATGTGGCACTGGCCGGCTCGGACAACAAGTCGGTCTACCTGCTGTTCCCCAATGACCTGGACCAGAACAACAAAATAGAAGCCGGCCAGCCGCTGCTGCTGCCGCGCCCCAACTGGCGCGTCAAGGCGGCAGGACCTGCGGGCACCAACAACCTGCTGGTCATGGTGGCTGATGGCCCGCGTGACCTCAGGTCTTTGTCTGGCAGCAAGGCTGGCCCCTTTGTCTCATCGCTCAATGATGCACAGGGCCGCGCCAGACTGGGCGCGCTGATGGTCAACTCAGAAGCCCTGTCCAGCCAGGCCTGCACCAGCGCCGATGCGCGCCGCAGCAACCCCCAATGCTCCGACGCCTACGGTGCGTCGATGTTTGCGGTGGACGAGGTCAAGTGACATGACGCGGGCCGCGCCGGTTTGTACCGGCAAATTCGCCAGCAAGCTTACGGGCAGGTTCACGGGTAACTTCACGGGCAAGTTTGTTGCTATATTATTTGTATCTAGTTATGCAGTGTACACGGGGGCTCAGGGCATAGATGACCGCCAAAATGCACAAAAAGACGGCAAAACTGCCCCCCAGTACGGCCCGGGCGGCATTCGCGAACCCCTGACGGCACTGCCCGACGGCTGGCTCGTCACACCGGGCGAGGCGCGAGACTTCAAGGGCGAAGAAGGCTTCAACGAGCAGCCCGCGCTGCGCCCGCGCGCCCTGGTGCCGTTGATCGACATTTTGAAGCCCGAGGTGGCAGGCGACTTGAAGGTCAAAGCGCCATTTGCCATTGCAGTGCAGTTCAAGGGCCAGCAGGACGCCCCCATCGACCCCGCCACCTTCAAGGTGATGTACGGCGCGCTCAAGATCGACATCACCAGCCGCATCACCAAATTCGTCACCGTGACCAAAGACGGCTTTTCACTGGACAACGCCCGCGTGCCCCCGGGCAGGCACCGCCTGACGCTGCAGGTGCTGGATGAGAAACAGCGTGTGGCTGAGCGGGAGCTTCGGCTTGAGGTGGAATGAATTACGCCGACCGCTTGAGCGCCGTCACCTCAATCTCAATCTTCATGCGCGGGTCCAGCAGCCCGGCACAGATCATCATTGCCGCCGGGCGCGCCTCGCCAAGGTATTTGCGCAGCACCGGCCAGCAGGGCTCAAAGTCTGCGCCGTCTGGCAACACGTAATTCACCCGCACCACGTCCCGCAGGCTTGCGCCCGCCTGCTGCAAGGCAGCCTCGATATTCTTGAAGCACTGCTCCGCTTGCGCGACGACGT
>JAYVNK010000655.1:0-8090 GCA_043758475.1 Comamonadaceae bacterium
GGCAATGACTACGACACGCCGGACGGCACTGGCGTGCGCGACTACATCCACGTGGTGGACCTGGCGCTGGGTCACCTGAAGGCGCTGGAGCGGCTGGAAAATCACCCCGAATGCCTGTGCGTCAACTTGGGAACCGGCGTGGGCTACAGTGTGCTGGACATGGTGCACGCCTTTGAAAAGGCCAGCGGCAAAAGCGTGCCGTACAAAATCGCGCCGCGCCGCGCGGGAGACATCGCGTCCTGCTATGCGGACCCAGCGGCGGCGGCGGCCACGCTGGGGTGGCGCGCCGAGCGCGGTTTGCAGACCATGTGCACAGACGCCTGGCGTTGGCAAAGCAACAACCCCAACGGGTACGTGCCCGCGTGAACGCCATGGCTTGAAGAAAACCCCGCCATGAACGCTGAAAACTTGAACATCAACCTGACACAGGAGAGCCCACCCCATGGCTAAAGGCATGATTCTGGCCGCCGGCCAAGGCACGCGCGTGCGACCCCTGACCAAAGACCTGCCCAAGCCCATGGTGCCGATTTTGGGCAAACCGGTGATGGAGTACTTGATTGAGCACCTGGCGCGCCACGGCATCAAGGAGATCATGGTCAACGTGGCCTACCACCACCACAAGATTGAGCAGTATTTTGGCGATGGCCGCCGCTGGGGCGTGCAGATTGGCTACGCCTATGAAGGCGTGCGCGAGCATGGCGACGTGATTCCCAAACCCTTTGGCTCAGCCGGCGGCATGCGGCGCATTCAGGATTTCAGCGGCTTTTTTGACGAGCCCACGCTGGTGCTGTGCGGCGACGCGCTGATTGACCTTGACATTGGCGCAGCCCTGCATGAGCACAAGACCAAAGGAGCCATCGCCAGCGTGGTGACGCTGGACGTGCCGCTGGCAGACGTCAGCAGCTACGGCATTGTGGTGGCCGGGCCAGACGGGCAGATAGCCTCGTTCCAGGAGAAGCCAAGTCCAGAGGACGCCAAGTCCACGCTGGCAAGCACCGGCATTTATATTTTCGAGCCTGAGGTTCTCAAAAAAATCCCTTCAGGCAAGGTGTACGACATCGGCTCGCAGCTATTCCCCCAACTGGTTGCTGAAAAGCTTCCGTTCTTTGCGCAAAAGCGGTTTTTCAACTGGATCGACATTGGCCGCGTGAGCGACTACTGGTCGGTGCTGCAGCGCGTGTTGCGCGGCGAGGTGGCCGACATGAACATGCCGGGGCGTGAGGTCAAACCCGGCATCTGGGTCGGGCTGAACACGTCCATTCCGTGGGACAAGGTGACCATCACCGGGCCTGTGTACATTGGCTCCAGCGTGCGAGTCGAACCCGGTGCCACCATCACCGGGCCAGCCTGGATAGGCCACGGCAGCGTCATCCGCTCGGGGGCCAGGGTGACGCGCTGCATCTTGTTTGAATACACCCGCATTGCCGCCGACATGCACTTTAACGAGATGATCGTCTCACCCCAGTACTGCGTTGACCGCTGTGGCGACACCCTGTACCGTGGCGACGACACCGCCCAGTTGCGCTGGGGCGACGCCCGTGCCTGATAACGGCACGCCTGACGACCCCTTGTTACCCCATAATCAAGTCACTATGCTGCTTCAACCCATTGTTCTTTCAGGCGGGTCCGGCACCCGCCTGTGGCCGCTGTCACGTGAAAAATACCCAAAACAGCTGCTGCCCCTGATTGGCGAAGATTCGCTGTTGCAAGCCACTGTGCGGCGGGTGCAGGGGATCGCCGATGTGACCTTGGCCGCGCCCCTGGTGGTGAGCAACGAAGAGTACCGTTTTGTCATCGCCGAACAGTTGCGGCTGATGGGGCAGCCAGGCGGCATTGTGTTGGAGCCTGTGGGAAGAAATACTGCTCCAGCCCTTACTCTGGCTTCATTGTTTGCTATTCAAAACGAAGCAAACCCTATTCTGCTGGTGATGCCGGCAGACCACGTGATTGTTGACAAAGCGGCTTTCCAGGCCGTTGTGCGCGCCGGAGCCGATCTGGCATCACAAGGGGCTGTGGTGACGTTTGGCATCACCCCTGACTCGCCTGAGACGGGCTACGGCTACATTCAGGCGGGGGCTGCTTATGGCGAAGCGGATGACGTGGCGGGTAAAGCGGCCACAGGCGTTGTCGGCACCGCGCGACGCATCGCCCGTTTCGTCGAGAAACCCAATCTGCAAACCGCGCAAGCCTATCTGGATGACGGCTGCTACCTCTGGAACAGCGGCATTTTCATGATGCGCGCGTCGGTCTGGCTGGACGCGATGGCGGTTTGTCGGCCCGACATCCTGGCCGCCTGCAAAACCGCCTGGGCCCAGGGCACGACCGATGGCGAGTTTGTGCGCATCGGCAAAGAGGCTTTTGCCGCGTGTCCAAGCGACTCGATTGACTATGCCGTGATGGAACGCCTGGCCGGTGACTCAGCGCGGGAAGCTGCGACCCACCACGGTCAACCGGCACCCAGGCTGCCCCCGGGCGTGGTGATTCCCCTGTCGGCTGGCTGGTCAGACGTAGGCTCGTGGGACGCGCTGTGGCAGGTGCTGCCCAAAGACGGTGCCGGCAATGTGCTGCAAGGCGATGTGCTGCTGCAAAACTGCACCAACACCCTGGTGGTGTCCGAAGGCCGACTGGTGGCATGCGTGGGCGTGAGTGACCTGATTGTGGTCGAGACGGCAGATGCGGTGCTGGTCGCGCACAAAGACAAGACCCAGGACGTCAAGAAGATTGTTGACAGCCTCAAGCAGCAGGGCCGCCCGGAAGGGCACATCCACCGCAAGGTGTTCCGCCCATGGGGCTGGTACGACGGCGTGGACGCGGGTGCACGCTTTCAGGTCAAGCGCATCGTCGTCAAACCGGCGGGCATCCTGTCGCTGCAAATGCACCACCACCGCGCCGAGCACTGGATTGTGGTCAGCGGCACAGCCAAGGTCACCAAAGGCAGCGAGACGTTTCTGGTATCAGAAAACGAATCGACCTTCATTCCGCTGGGCACCACCCACCGGCTGGAGAACCCGGGGCGGGTGCCGCTGGAAATGATTGAGGTGCAATCGGGCTCATACCTGGGTGAAGACGACATCGTGCGGTTTGAGGATGTCTACGGACGTTAAAAACAACAAGGACAGGCATGCTCCGGGGCGGCGTGGCTTCGGGCTTGCCGGGTTCAAGGCAAATTAAATGGAACGCTCGCGTGGGTCCGGTTCAAAAAGGCTGTTTCATCAAAGCCTGCGAAAGCTGTTTTCATTTTTCCCCCGAGCCTTGCGATTTGTAATTTACCGCTCGTTTGTCGATGGCGACCCCAAACCCGATGAGCGCCTCGTGCTCAAGATCGCGGAGACCAAGGAGGAGCTTGAGGCCTGCTTCTCGCTCCTGCACGACGCCTACGTGAGCAGCGGCTTCATGCGGCCCGATCCCTCGGGCATGCGCGCCACCATCTACCACGCGCTGCCGACCACCACCACACTGTGCGCCAAGTTTGACGGCGAGGTGGTTGGCACCATATCGCTGATTCGCGACAGCGTTTTCGGCTTCCCCCTGCAGGCCATTTTCGACTTGCGGCAGGTGCGGGCCAAGGGCGGCAAAATTGCGGAGGTGTCGGCGCTGGCAGTGCATCCGAAGTTCAGGAAAACCGGCGGCACCATCCTGTTTCCGCTGATGAAGTTCATGTACCAGTACTGCACCACGTACTTTGACACCCGTCACCTGGTGATTGCGGTCAATCCGAACCGCATTGAGATGTATGAGTCGCTGCTGTTTTTCCAGCGGCTGACTGAAAGCACGGTGGCAAACTACGATTTTGCCAACGGCGCACCCGCTGTAGGCGCCTCGCTCGACCTGGGTGAGGCACCTGCCATTTACAAAAAGACCTACAACGGCAAGAGCGCCCGGAAAAATCTCTATCACTATTTCACCAAGCTCAAACTGAAAAACATCATCCTCCCGGGGCGGCGCTATTTCATGACCAACGACCCGGTGATGACGCCACAGCTGCTGGATTATTTTTTCAACCAGCGCACCCGCGTGTTCGCAAGCCTGGAAGAGCGTGACAAGACCCTGCTGCATTCCATCTATGACTTGCCGGAATACAAGGAGCATTTGCCGATCGGGTTTTCTGACTCCGAACCCAGCCAGTTCCTGCGCAGGCACCAGCGTTATTCTTTCAAGTGCTCGGGTATTTTCAATGTGGAAGTTGAGGGGCAAAACGAGGTCCATGAATTGACGGTTTTCGAATGCTCTGAATACGGGTTTCTGGCGCGATCCAAAACTCCGCTGGCCATCCAGGTCTGGGGCAATGCCGTCATTCAGCTCGGCAAATCCGAAAGGTCCCGGTTCAAGGCGCAGGCCGTTGGGGCCAAGAAAGATGCCGGCTTTTATGGCTTCAAGCTGGTCGAGCCCGACCTGGCCTGGCGCAAGTTCGTCAGTGCCCTGCAATCGGGCCAGACCCATGAAGACATGGCCAACGCCACGCAGTTTCTGCATAGCTGGCAGGATTAGTGGGCAAGTCAACGTCGACCCCAACTCAACTGCCGTGTGGTTGGCAGAATTGCCCATCCGCATCCGCATCCGCATCTGCGGCCTGTCTGGCCAAGTCACTCTGGCGCAGGCGGATGCGACTCGGCACTTGTGCAATCGAGCACGGGACTGCCAATGCCAAACTGTATACAGGAAACTGCAAACCACAAGATCGAATTTGGCCGTCTTGGCAGGCGCGTGGCACTGTTACGCCCACAGGCCTACTTTAGGAAGCAAATAGGCATCTAACCCTCGTGGAATATACATAGTTTGCTATACAAAGTGTACCATGTTTCAATCACCTTGTCAGCCGCCGTTGACGACTCTGTTCAAGGGGGCAGATTAAACAATGCACTACCGGTCTGATACCACCCACGTTACTCGCTCTTGCGCCGACGCAGCAGCTCCAGCACAAACTTCGAGGGAATGGCATAGCTGATGCCAGATGGGTTGGTGAGCGCTGATTCCTTGGTGCCCTTGATAAATACCATGTTGATGACGCCCAGCACTTCCCCGCTGTCAGCATCAAACATGGGGCCGCCGCTGTTGCCGGGGTAAGCCGTCGCATCAAGCTGAAAGATGTCAAAGCTGCCGGTGCGCAGGCTGGCAATGGTCCGGGCGTTGAGCTGTTGTGAGTTGGCGGTGGGCAGCGCAATCGCGGTGATTGATGAAATCATGCCCCGGTGGGTCACCGGCGAAAACCCCAAAACGCCGCCAATCGGGAAGCCCATGAACGCAATGGCCTGGCCCTCGCGCACCGTGTCGGAATCCCGCAAAGGAAGTTTGGGAACCGCCGCGCCTTCAAATTTAAGCAGCGCCAGGTCATGCAATCTGTCGATGTCCAATACAGTCGCCTGCCGCATCTGGAGTTCGTTTTGCCCGATTCGGACTTGAACCACGATCTTGGCATCGGGGTCCACATCGGCACCATCGGGAATGACATGCGCATTGGTGACCGCCAAATTGCCATCGCCCGCCACGAAGCCCGTGCCGCGCATGTTGAAGCGCGGACTGCTGGTGGCTTTGAACGTGCCGACGATGACGACTGAGGGTTTGACTCTAGCTATGTTTGCGGCCAGGTCGTCGGCAAGGCTGGTACCGACCCTGCCTATTGCCACCAGCACCCAACTCAGCAACACAAACCGGCGAGTGCTCATATGTCCTCCTTGGGAAAACGCCGCATCCAGGCCTTGCGAACCAGATGGGGGACGACCAGGTGCAGCGGCATGCGCAGCATATGCGAGCGAACATAAAGCAGCCAGCGTGCCAGACCCGTCCATCGCGTATTGCAACTTGGGTGAGTGGGCCTCAGCGCGATGCCCAGCGACCACGCCATCAATGCTTTTGCCAACGCATTGGGGCCAAGCAAGTGCACGCGATTCTCCAGGTGAACTGGAACTATGGCGCCAAAAAGGCGCTGAACGTGAAACAAGGCGTGATACAGCGGCACTTCCAGCCTGAGAAACGTCGCCCGCGCGAGCAAGGTGTCCCAAAAGTCCGGCCTCTGCCTGAAGGTTTCCAGCAAGTCCCGCATGTCCAGCAAATCACGTAAACCATGGGAAAACTCACCTTCGGTGAACAGGTGAACGGCGCTGTGCAACACCATGTCAGGTGGGCTGAGGAAAAACAGGCCAGGGTAGTCTTTCAGCGCAACGGCGTCGGCAATTAGCAGCTTGCCATCTACAGAGAACGTCGATACAGGTGGCGTGATGGTGTGATGCAGGTCAATGTAGGTATTTCTGTGGACATGCCGCAGTGGAGGCACTTCATGCATCCACTCGCGGTAATAGCGTTGGTTATAAGGGTCGCGCTCGTCAGAAATCCAGCCTGCAGCAAACAAGGCACCTTCGACCCGTTCCACAGCCTCGCGAGGAACCATGATGTCAATGTCTGAAAAAAGGCGACCGCGCGCGGGTGGCAAGCCAGCCATCAGGTAGGCCGAACCTTTGAGTAAAACCACGGGCGCGGCCACATGGCGCAAGGCACGGGCGATGCAATCAACTTCCCAGCGAACTTCATGCTGTTGCCGTTCTGCCAAACGCATGCCACTTTCAAGGTGTGGCCGCACGGGCGCGGGCATGATCGGCAGCCAGGCGTGATCGAGATGGTGCGCAGCCAAGCGTGCAAGCAGTTGCGATTGACGTGCCTGACCCAGCAAAACTTCCCACTGGCGGAAATTCAGCTGTGGCTGATCGTTGGGCTTGACCCAAACCATGGTCAAAAGGTCATGGTTCATGCGTTATTCTTTGCAACCAGGTCATCAAAGACGCGCACCGCATCATCCAATTGGCTGTATTGAAAGTCATAGCAATCGCTGGCATCAATCACGCCGCTCAACACGTCAAAGCCGGTGCGCCCCAACACCATGTAATTGAAGGAATTGCGACCCAATTCCAGCATGCTGCTGGCTTTGGAGCGTGGCACGAGGTGCGGTGCAGATCCGGCCAGGTATTTTGGAAAAATCACCCAGCGGGGCTTGGCTGTTTCTTGAATCCGCAGCAAGTGCGCCGTGGGCACCTTCAAGAGCGAGACACTGCCTTTGGACGTGTCGTGCACGACTTGGCTGAACACGGCATCTGGCACAAATTCGCGAATCACGTCAATCGATTTGTTCTTGAGGCTGATGGGCCGCGCCAAGGGGTGAATGCGGTTGCCCGTCAATGAAATGAGCGCAAGTTCGTCAGACAGCAAGCGCCAACCGCGATGCACAAGCCCGGCGCACAACGTGCTTTTGCCGGAGCCCGGAGGCGCTGGCATGATCACGGCGCAGCCTTCGCGCTCCATCACTGCGGAATGAAGCAGTAAAAAATGGTGTGCGTGCATGGAAATGCACCAGTTCATAGACCACTCGAGCAACGGAAAAGCATGGGCTTCGGGCAGTGGAATGAATGGGTGGCTGCCGTCAAATTCAAAGACGGCTTGCCGGTGGAACCAACGGTGTAGCCCCTTGCCGTATGCAATTTCGACTGTGTAGTCGACAAAGGCCGCTTCGGTCAAAACCGTATAACTGGCGTACAAGCGGATCAGCTCGCGCGCTACCGCCTCAATCCGGGAAATGAGACGAAACGAAAAAGGGCCGATTTGAAAAATCAGCCCCTGATTTTGGAGTTGCAGTCGAACCGTGGATTGGGCCAACTCGCTCAGGATCACTGCTCGACCGCTTCCAGCACATCCACTGTTTCTGCTAGCCCCGCAGCGACAAACTCATCAAAAATTTCAGTCAAAAGGACGCTTTGGTTGTGCAGTTCGGCCAACGTCGGAATTTTTGAGAATTCTTGAAGCACACTGTCATGAGTTTGAATGGATTCACTCAACAAATACAGCACATAGGCCCGCACCGCATCGAGTTGGTTGGTTTGCCCAGATGTTTCATCAAAAACAACATACTCGTCGTTCCAGCATGTCCAATGCAAGCAGGTGGATGCCCGCTGGCGATACGACATCACAGGAAGCAAAACGTGCTCTTGTGGCGCTTAGAGCGTTGACATGTAGGTTATGAAGAAATTCAGCGCGCTCCCTTTAATAATATTAGGTCCATTGAAGAAATTTACCACTTCTGTCGGCGTATACGGGAAATTTGATGC
>JAYVNK010000656.1:0-2571 GCA_043758475.1 Comamonadaceae bacterium
GGCGCAAAGAGTTGGGGCCGCGTAAGCGACCCTGTTTAGCCGCTTTGAGCGGCTCACCGAATTGAAAACCCCCGGCTTTGCCGGGGGATGGTTATTAGCTTCTTATGCACTGTGGACGAGGGCTATAAGCCAATTTCATCACCCTAAAAGGCAAAAATCAGCCCTCCACCCACACCACCGGCTTGCGCTGCTTCAGCCAGCCCTCGTACTTGTCGCCATACGCGTCTTCAATGCGGTTGCGTTTGACTTTGAAGGTGGGGGTGACAAAGCCGTTTTCGGGCGACCATGTGCTGTTCACTACCGCCATGCAATCGAGCTTTTCATGCGCTTCAAGCTGCGCGTTGACGGCTTTCAGATGGGCGGTCAGTGACGTGGTGAGTGCGGCTTTGCCATCGGCCGTCTTGCTGCGCGCCAGAGCGTTCGCCGACAGCATCACCAGCGCCAGCGGCTGGGCAAAATTGGCCCCGGTCACGGCGCAGGCTTCAATGTCGGGGTGATTCACCAGCAGGTCTTCAATCGGCGCGGGGGCGACGTATTTGCCCTTGCTGCTCTTGAACAGGTCTTTCACGCGGCCCGTGATGCGCAGGCAGCCGTCGGGCTCATGCTGGCCCTTGTCGCCGGTGCGAAACCAGCCGTCAGCGGTGAAGCTGGCGGCGGTTTGCACTGGGTCTTTGTAGTAGCCGAGCATCACGCCGGGGCTGCGCATTTGAATCTCGCCAGTCTCCGGGTCGATGCGGGACTCCACCCCGTCATAGGCCAGGCCTACGGTGCCGGGGCGGCTGGTGCCGGGCACGGTGGCGTGGGATACGCCGCAGTTTTCGGTCATGCCGTAGGCTTCGATCAAATCAAGGCCCAGGTCACGGTACCAGCGCAGCATCTCGGCGGGCATAGGGGCTGCACCACCGGCGGCCAGGCGGCAGTTGTCCAGCCCCAGCGCCTTGAGAATTTTGCGGCGCACCAAGCCGCCGACGATGGGCAGGCCGAGCAGGAAATTGAGCTTTTTCTGGGGTGTTTTTGAAAAAATCCCCTGCTGGAACTTGACCCACAGCCGGGGTACCGAGAAAAAGATCGTGGGGTGGGCGCGTTGCAAGTCGCTCACAAATGTGTCGAGCGATTCGGCAAAGAAAATGCGGCTGCCAAACTTCAGCGCGCTTTGCTCCACCAGCATGCGCTCGGCCACGTGGGCCAGCGGCAGGTATGAGAGAAACAGGTCTTCGCTGCTCATCTTGATGCGCCGGGTGGCGCTGGCCAGGCTCCAGGCCATGGCGTTGAAGGTCTGCATCACGCCCTTGGGGTTGCCGGTGGTGCCCGAGGTGTAGATCAGCGTGCACAGCGCTGCGCCATCGCGCACGGTCTCGCCTTTTTGTGGCGCGTTGGCGGCAAGCAGGGCGTCCCATGAGGTTTTTGCAACATTGGGGGGCGACAACGGCAGGGCGATCAGCGGCACGCCGCCAGGCACGCCATTGCCCAGGCTGTCGGTGTCGTCCAATTTGCCGACAAAGCAGGCGCGCGATTCACTGTGCTCCAGGATGTAGCGCAGCGCCTGGGCGTTGAAAGTGGGGTAGATCGGCACCGACACATGGCCGGCCATCCAGATGGCCAGGTCGGCCAGAATCCAGTGCGCGCTGTTTTTGCCCAGAATGGCCACGTTGCTGCCCGCAGGCCATCCCTGGGCCGTGAGCCAGGTGGCAATGCGCCGGGCCTCGTCGCCCGCCTGCGCCCAGGTGATGTCACGCACGCCGCTGCCACCGCCCAGCGGTTGGGTCAGAAAAATCTTGTCGGCGCGCTCGCGCTCCCAGCGGTAGAAGGAGGGCAGTTGAAGGTCGCTGGGCGACAGGGTGACGGGTGTGGGCATGGACTAGTTCCTTGAGTTGCTGGTATGACTTGGCTTGATTTTCCGCAGATCGGCCTGGATCAGGCTTGGTAACTACCCGCGCAACACTGTGAAAACGCCAGGCGACGTTCGGTGCTAGCCCTGAGCTACCGGCCGCGATGGATCGCTGCACCACTCGCTCCAACTGCCTGCATACAGCGCGGTGCGGCCCAGCCCGGCGATTTCCATGGCAAGGATGTTGGGCACGGCGCTCACGCCGCTGCCGCAATGGTGTACTACGGTGGCCGGGTCCCGCCCGGCCAGCAATGTCTCAAACTCTGCTTTCAAAACGGCTGCAGGCTTGAACTTGCCGTCTGTGCCGATGTTTTGCGTGAACGGGCGGTTCAGCGCGCCGGGGATGTGGCCGGCGACCGGGTCCAGCGGCTCCACCTCGCCACGAAAGCGCGGTGCACCGCGCGCGTCCACCACCGTCTGGACCGGACGGCCGAGGTTGTCTGCTACTTGTTTCGTAGTGATTAATGCAGTCTTGGCGGGGGCCAGGGTGAAGTTTGATGGCGAATGCGCGGGTTCATCGACACTGGCTGCGCCGCTAGCCGTTGCGCCCAGTGCAGCCTGCCACGCCTGCAGCCCGCCGTCCAGCACGGCCACACTGCCATGCCCCACCCACTTGAGCATCCACCAGAGGCGACCGCAGTAGTTTGCGCCCTGCCGGTCATAAACAACGGCCTGCATCCCGT
>JAYVNK010000657.1:0-8082 GCA_043758475.1 Comamonadaceae bacterium
GAAGCCGTACATCGTGCCTGTGAAATGGGAGCTCAATGCAGCCGGTGCAGCCGTTGACAAGAATGGCGATGGCAAAACCGACCTGACCGATGCCGTGAGCCAAGCCCCCACCACGCTGGTGGCGGACGCCCACAAGCTGGGGCTGCTGGTGCATCCCTACACCTTCCGCAATGAAAAACGCCGCCTGACGTTCGACATGGCTGGTGATCCGGCCAACGAGTACCTGCAATTCTTCCGCATTGGCGTGGACGGCCTGTTCTCGGACTTCCCGGACACGGCCTTTGCCGCGCGCGCAAAGTACCTGAAAGAAACAGGTCGTTAGGAAACGCTGCGGTGACACCGAGCCGCTCAGCCGGGCCTGCGCGGCACGCCGCACGTGAAATTTTTTTTTTGACAACGTGCCGCTGGAGCCCGCCGCGCTGCTGGGTAAATAGGGCAAGGGCTTCCAGGTGGCCATGGGCGCGCTCAATGTGGTGCGCCTGGCGCACGTGCGCGCGCGCCGTCGGCACGGCCAGCCACGTGCTGTAGCGCATGGTGGACCATGCCAACCAGCGCAGCCAGGTTGGCCAGAAGGTTGTCGACTTCCAGTTGGTGCAGCAGGTGCTGGCCGCAGTGCTGTCTGAGACCCCATCGGGCAACTTGATCAGCACGGCAGCTGGCATCACCCGTACGCCCGAATACGCACCTTGGGGCCCGATCAGATAGCCCACGCGGTCGCCGACAGGAATGTCCATCACGTCCGGACCAATCGACTCGACGACCCCCACGGCGTCCGAACCCAGCCCGCTGGGCAATGCCGCCGGGTAGCGTCCGGTACGAAAGTAAATGTCGATGAAATTCACCGCGATGCCCGTGTGGCGCAGCACGCAGCCCATGGGGGGTTTTTCGCGCCAGGTAGCGTCGGTATGCCACGAGTTTTCGTAGCGGTTATTAGGTGCCTCGGGAGACTTGTAGATGCGCACCAACCCGGGATGCTCGGGGTCGCTGCCCGCCACGGGATGACCTTCGAGCTCGCCAAAGCGACGCCCAAACGCCACTTGCTCGGCACGGCTCATGTGCTGGTCGCGCAGAAACAGGACCTTGTGCTTGAGCAGCAGAGACTTGATTTCGCCGAACAAGCTGTCGTCGCGGGAAGCATCCGCCAAGTTCACGCCAATCAGCTCGGCACCGATGCTGCAGGTTAACGGCTCAGCCCGCACCGCAGTGCGGGGGGTCATGGTGGAGCTCATGGAAGTTTTCCGGTCTGAGACTTACTGTTGGAGCTTGATGTCAAACTGCTTGACGATGGCCGCGTTGCGGTCAAAGTCAGTCTTGACAAGTTGCGTCAGCTCGGTCGACGTCATTGCCTGGTTCGGCTCGAAGCCTACCGTTGCGAGACGATCTTTCACCGCAGGCGCAGTCGCCACTTTGAGGATTGCCGTGTTGATCTTGTTCGTCAGGTCTGCCGACAGGCCGGCCGCCGCAATCACGCCCATCCAGCTGCTGAAGTCAAGCTCGGCGCGCGAGCTGCTGGAATCCAGCGCCAGGCTGGCCCAGGTAGAAGATTTCGGTTTGCAGCTTGCAAAAGGCAGGCGCATGGCCAATTTGGGGCCGATCAGCATCGTGCTGCGTGAGGAGCCGACAGCCCGCCAGGCGCCGGACACCCTGTCGCGCTACCTTCGCCTGCTCAACGCATCGCTGTTGACCCGCATTGAAGACCACGGCGAAGTCGTGCTGATCCGCGAGGAGATTCTCATGGATGGCGCGCTGCCGCTTCGGCAGTCGGTGGAGCTGGCGGTGGGGGGGGGCGCTGCACCGCCGACCAGGTGGCGCAGCACTTGGCCATGGACCGCCGCACGCTGCACCGGCATCTGCAGGCCGGCGGCCAGACGTTTTCATCGATGATGAAGGCGGTTCGCGCAGAGTTTGCAGTGCGGCAAATTCGCGACAGCGGCCGGTCCATGGCAGATCTGGCAGAGCTCCTGGGATTCTCCGGACCGAGCGCCCTGGCCTTCTGGTTCAGACGCAACTTCAATTGCACCGTATCGGCATGGCGAAAAACCCATCTGGCGGCAGAAACCGCTTTACTGCAAATGCAGGAGAATCGGGGCTATTCAAGTCAACTGCCAACCAGAAATCCATGACCGAAGCCACTGCCAGTGCCATGCCAGCCCCTGCGCCCCGCCCGCCATTGCCCGACCACCTGTCTACCGACCCGCGCAGCCCGCACCACGTGGCCGCCGTTTTTGAGCATGACGTCGGCATCCGCTTCAACGACAATGAGCGTTTTGACGTGGACGAATACTGCATCAGCGAAGGTTGGGTCAAGGTGCCGGCAGGCAAAACAGTGGACCGCAAGGGCCGACCCATGCTGATCAAGCTCAAAGGTAAGGTCGAGGCGTTTTACCGCTAACCCGGTTTTCCCACGTTGCACGCCTCGCGTGAGGCCAGGCGGAATGTCACGGAAAACCTCTTAAATACCCCCCAGGAACACACCATGATCGTCGAGCGCATTTGGACCGGCAATTCGTACCGCAACTTCAACTACCTCATTGCCTGCCCGCAGACCGGTGAGGCATTGGCCATTGACCCACTGGACCATGAGAAAACACTGGCCACAGCCAAAGTCAAAGGCTGGCAGATCACGCAGATTCTCAACACGCACGAGCACCACGACCATACCGGCGGCAATGCGGCGGTGGTGGCTGCTACGGGTGCCAAAGTGATTGCGCACCACAAAGCCGGCGGAAAAATTCAGGGCATGGGCCGTGGCGTGAAAGCGGGTGATGTCATCAAGGTCGGCAAGACGGTCGAATTGGAGTGCCTGGATACGCCCGGCCACACGATGTGCCACATCTGCCTGCGCTCCCACACCGAGCAGCCTGCCCTGTTCTCGGGAGACACGCTGTTCAATGCTGGCGCAGGCAACGTGCACAACGGCGGCGATGTGCACGCGATGTACACCACATTTGCGGACCAGTTGGCCAAGCTGCCCGACAACACGCTGGTCTACCCGGGGCATGACTACATTGAGACCAACCTGAGGTTCACGCTGGCGCGCGAGCCCGGCAATGCGGGCGCGCTGGCCCTGCTGCCAGCGGTGGCTGGCCACGACCCGGCCAAATCAGTGGTCACCACTTTGGCGCAGGAAAAAGAGCACAACACATTCTTCCGCCTTGCCAGCGCCAGCGTGATTGCGAAACTGCGCGAGAGCTTTCCCGATCTGGCGGCCGAACCGGATGCCAAAACGGTGTTCATGAAACTGCGGGAGCTGCGCAATTCATGGTGATGCGCGCGCAGGGCTGCGCCTCAGCGCTCAGCCAGGTAGTGCTGCATGGTGACCGGCACGCCTTCCAGTTGAAAGCCCCGCACGTTGGCCTCCAGGTCGTGGTCGGCCAGCGTCGCGCGCGCCCGCTGGTGCAGATAGTCGGCCCATGATGTGACGATGAAGCGCTCAACAAAGCGGGATGAATCGCCCAAGTCACCCAAATCACGGTAGACGCGCCAAAAAGTGGCGCCATCGCGGCGGCGCGGCGCGCGCAAGTGGCCAATGGTCTCCAGGAAGGCCGCAGCGTCTCCAGAGCCAATGCGATAGCCCATCTCAACCGCCACGGGGCCTGCTTCAGGAGCGGGCTCGTTGGTGATGAACAAGTCTTCCCAGGGAATGGCCTGGGTGACGTCCTGCGCATCGCCCATGCGCAGCGGGAACGGCCGCGCCAGCAGCAACCCCGCCAACATGCCAATGGCCGCCGCGCACAATGAAAAAGGCAGGCTGGCCAAGTCCGACAGCGCCCCCCACAGGGCCGAGCCCAGCGCGAATGAACCCAATGCGCACAGCGTGTGCATGGCAACGGCACGGGCCCGCACCCACGGCGGCACACTGGTCTGGGTGGCGGTGTTGAACGTGGAAGTGACCGACATCCACGCCGCACCGCCCATGAACAAAGCTGCGTAAACCAGAATATGGGAGCGCCCGAGCGCAGCAATCACCATCACGCAGGCAAACACGATGCAGCCGCCACGTACCAGCGCTTCAAGACCAAAGCGCGCACGCACGCGCCCGATCACCAGCCCGGCGCATACCGCGCCACTGCCCAGACACCCCATCAGCAAACCAAAACCCGCCGGGCCCAGCCCCAGTTGCCTCTGGCTGATCACCGGCAGCAGCGCCCACAACGCCGAGCCCGCACCAGAAAAAGCCATGGTGCGCACCAGTTGCGACAGCACCGTGTGCGAATGCCAGGCAAAGCGCAACGCGCTGAGCATGCCGCCCCACAGCCGCTCAGGCGGCAAACGCGAAGGCGGATGCGGACACGGCGGCCAGCGCCGGATGGCCTGCACCATGGCCAGCGTGCTGGCCACTGCAATGGCAAAGTTCCAGGCACCGCTGGCGTAGGCAAACACCAGCCCGGCCAATGCGGGGCCCACCGCCCGTGCGCCGTTGTAGGCCATGGACACCACCGTGATGGCCTGTGGCAATTCATCGCGCGGGATCGAGTCGCTGATGGTGGAATTCCAGGCCGGCGACAGCAACGCGGTACAACTGCCCGCGACAAAAATGAGGATCAGCAAGGTGGCCGGGCCAGCCACGCCAGAGAGCACCAGCACCGTGAGCAAAATGCCCGCGCAGGCTTGAACCATCAGCGCAATCAGGATGAGCCGGCGCCGGTCGGTGATGTCGGCCCACACTCCTGCGGGCAATGACAGCAGGAACATGGGCAAAAAAACCGCCGTTTGCACCAGCGCCGCCAGAAAGGACGAGCCGGTGAGTTCCACCATCATCCAGGCCGCCGCCATGGCCTGCATGGCGTTGCCCACAAAGTAGATGCCGCCACTGCGCCACAGGGCCAGAAATTGCGGGTGGCGCAACGGGTGCCAGATGGAAGGGTTGGCGCTCATGGGGCGGTCACTTCAGGGGGCTCACTTCAAATACTTTTGCAAAAAGCGCGCCTGTCCCATGGCCGGATCTAGCTGGTAGCCGTCAAAGCCTAGCCGCTCATACAGGCGGATGGCACCAGCATTGCCTTGCAGCACTTCCAGCGTCAATTTGCAGGCACCGCGCCCGAGTGCGACAGCCTCAGCGAGAGCCAGCATTTTTTCAGCAATACCCTGGCCCCGGTACTCAACCAGAACGGCCACATCGTGCACATTCACCAGCGGCCGGCAGGCAAAGGTAGAGAAGCCTTCAATGCAGTTCACCAGGCCCACCGCCTTGTCACCAACGAACGCCAGCACGCTGAAAGCCTGCGGGCGCGCCGCCAGAGCAGAGACCAGATTGGCTTTGGCAAATTCGCTCAATGCTTGCCCGCCACTCATCGGGTCCTGCGCGTAGGCGTCCAGCAGAGTGACCAGCGCTGCGGCGTGGGCCGGATTGGCATAGTCGGCACGGCATACCGCCACCGGCACCATCGTCTCCAAAGGCAAGGACTGGGTCACACCTGCGCACCCACAAACACGGTGTCGCTGAAGTCTGACGGCTCGTCCTTAAGGCAGTCGGCAATGCGCTGCGCGCATGCCCCGGCCTGCGCTGCATCGCGTGCCTCAACCATCACGCGCACCAGCGGCTCGGTGCCACTGGCGCGGATCAGCACGCGTCCGGTGCCGGCGAGTTCCGCCTCGACCGCTTTGGCGGTCTCGGCCAGCCGGGTGTTGGCCTTCCAGTCCTGCCCGGGTAGCAGGCGAACGTTGATCAATACCTGCGGGAACAGCGTCACGTCCGCCAGCAATTGCGCCACCGACTGCCCGCTGCGCATGCAGGCCTGCAACACCTGCAACGCCGAAATCAAGCCGTCGCCCGTGGTGTGCTTGTCCAGCGCCAGCAGGTGGCCCGAGCCTTCGCCACCGAGAAGCCAGCCGCGTCGCTCCAGTTCTTCCAGCACATAGCGGTCGCCCACCTTGGCCCGCACCAGCTCAATCCCCTGTGCCTTCAAGGCCAGCTCCACCGCCATGTTGGTCATGAGCGTGCCCACAACCCCGGGCACCACCTCTGTGGCCCGTTTGGCGGGCGCGCCGCCGCCACGGGACAGCCGCTCTTTCACCATCAGGTACAGAATCTCGTCGCCATTGAAAAGACGGCCCTGGGCGTCCACCAGTTGCAGCCGGTCGGCATCGCCATCCAGAGCGATGCCATAGTTCGCCTTGTGAGCCTTGACCGCCGCCACCAGGGCTTCGGGGTGCGTGGCACCGACTTCAAAATTGATGTTCAAGCCGTCTGGCGCGCAGCCGATGGCGATCACCTCGGCACCCAGTTCATGGAACACCATGGGAGCCACCTGGTAGGCCGCGCCGTGCGCGGCATCGACCACAATCTTCATGCCCTTGAGGGTCAGGTCATTGGCAAATGTGCTCTTGCAAAATTCAATGTAACGCCCGGCGGCGTCCTCAAGGCGGCGCGTGCGGCCCAGGCTGGCGGAGTCGGCCCACACCGGTGGCTCATCCAGCGCGGCCTCAACCGCAGTCTCCCAAGCGTCGGGCAGCTTGGTGCCTTGCGCACTGAAAAACTTGAAGCCATTGTCGGCAAACGGGTTGTGGCTGGCGCTGATGACCACACCCAGCGACGCTCGCTGCGCACGCGTGAGGTAAGCCACGCCCGGCGTCGGCAGCGGCCCCAGCAGCACCACGTCAACGCCAGCCGAATTGAAGCCGCTCTCCAGCGCGCTTTCCAGCATGTAGCCCGAAATACGGGTGTCCTTGCCGATCAGCACCGTGGGCCGGAATTCCGTACGCCTGAGCACCCGCCCAACGGCATGCGCCAGGCGCAGCACAAAGTCGGGGGTAATGGGCTCCTGCCCCACGGTGCCCCGAATGCCATCGGTGCCAAAGTATTTTCTGGTCATGTTTTAGCTGCTCCTCTTTTGATCACGCATTTAGCTACTCATTTTATAGCATTCAAAACCTTCAGCGCCTGGACTGTCTCACGCACATCATGCACCCGCACAATGGCCGCGCCGCGCTCCACTGCCAGCAGGGCTGCAGCCACGCTGGGCACCATCCGGTCCCTGATGTCCCGTGTTGCCACAGTGGCCAGAGACGGACTTGTGGCGACCGCCAGCGATGATTTTCTGGACCAGCCGACCAGCACCGGACGGCCAGCCGCCAGCAGTTCACGCTGACGCGCCAGCAACTCGAAATTTTGTGCCGCCGTCTTGCCAAAACCTATGCCGGGATCCACTACTATACGGGACAAATCGACCTCCAGCCCTTGTAACTGCTTAATAATCAGCTTCCAAAATAATAGTATTTCAGCAACCACATCGCCAGTCATCGGCATCACCTGCATGGTCTGCGGGTCACGGTGCATGTGCATCAGGCAGACACCGCAACGCGGGTGGCGGCCAACGACCTGCAGCGCCTGCGGCAACGTTGCATCGCCCTCATTGGCATCTGCGTGCCATTGCAGCGCCCGGATGTCATTGATGATGTCAGCACCCAGATCCAGCACCGCCTGCATGACCTGCGGCTTGTAGGTATCCACAGAAATCGGCACCCCCAGTTTGACGGCTTCACGCACCACCGGCAGGATGCGGGCCAGTTCGTCCTGCAACGGCAAGGGCAGGGCACCGGGCCGGGACGACTCACCGCCAATGTCCAGAATGTGCGCGCCGTCTGTTAGCAGTTTCTCGCAGTGTTTGAGGGCCTCAGACGTTGCCGCATGCTCGCCGCCGTCAGAAAACGAATCCGGCGTGACGTTGATAATACCCATCACCCTGGGCTCGGCCAGGTCAATGCTGAAACGCGTGGTCTGCCAAATCATGCAGATTCTTGCGGATGAAGATCCGGATCAGCGGCGGTCATCACTGACAGGTATTGAAAAAGGGGCTCGAGGCCCCTTTTTGACTGACTGCCATCGCGTTGAAGGCCAGCGTGATACCGATTTCGGGTCGGTTTCAAACCAGCTTCACGCCGCTGTCGTCACGGGCTCGGCAGTTACCACTGGCGTGCCGCCCGAAGTGCCGCCGCCGGTTGGCGACGCCGGTACGCGCGGCGTCCAGTCTTTGGGCGGACGCGGCTCTTTGCCAGCCATGATGTCGTCAAGCTGGTCGCTGTCAATGGTTTCCCATTCCAGCAGAGCCTTGGCCATGGCATGCATTTTATCGGCGTTGT
>JAYVNK010000658.1:0-2565 GCA_043758475.1 Comamonadaceae bacterium
CACATTCCGCCCCTGCTGTTTTTGCTGGCCATCGCCGCCATGCTGCTGGCCGCCGCGCGCCCGTTCGCGGTAGTCACCCTGCCGATGCAGCAGGAAACCATCATGCTGGCGATGGACGTCTCGGGCAGCATGCGCGCCACCGATGTGCTGCCCAGCCGCATCGTCGCAGCGCAAAACGCTGCCAAGGCTTTTTTGGCTGAGCTGCCGCGCGGCGTGAAGGTGGGCATTGTGGCGTTTGCAGGCTCGGCCCAAGTTGCGCAAATTCCCACGCTGAACCGCGAAGACTTGGTGTCTGCGATTGACCGTTTCCAGCTGCAGCGCGGCACCGCCATTGGCAACGGTCTGGTGCTGTCGCTGGCCACGCTGTTCCCAGATGCCGGCATCGATTTGGCCAACATGGCCTATGGCCGCGAGCGCACGCGGGGTGTTTCCATCGACCAGCCTGCAAAAGAGGATAAGAAGCCATTTGTGCCTGTAGCCCCTGGCTCATATACATCAGGTGCTATTATTTTGCTAACAGACGGCCAGCGCACCACGGGCGTGGATTCGTTGGAAGCCGCCAAGATGGCAGCCGACCGCGGCGTTCGCGTCTACACCGTGGGCGTGGGCACGGTGACGGGTGAAACCATTGGGTTTGAAGGCTGGTCGATGCGCGTCAAGCTGGACGAAGAAACCCTTAAAGCCATTGCGGCCAAAACCCAGGCCGACTATTTTTATGCCGGCACGGCGGCTGATCTGAAAAAAGTTTACGAAAACCTGAGTTCCCGCCTCACGGTGGAGAAGAAAGAAACCGAAATCTCGGGCCTGCTGGCGCTGGCCGCGGCTGTGCTGGCGGTGGTGTCTGCCGGGCTGTCGATGCTGTGGTTCAACCGGATTTTGTGACCCGGATGTGGCGACTTATGTGGCGACTTTCCGGAACCCTGTGAGACGCTGATACCATTTTCAACGCATGAGCCACATCCCGACAGCGAGGACTTTTCCAGCAGCGCAACCGGTTGAGCGGGCGTGATGGATGACACTGCGCCCAGTGCAGAGAATCCGCTCTTTGCCGAAAACCAGATGCTGCGCACGGTACTGGACAACATGCCCCACGGGTTGTGCATGTTTGACGGTGCCGACAGGCTGTTGCTTGCCAACCGGCGCTTTGCCCAGCTTTGGGCATCCCCACCGAACTGACCCGACCTGGCACCCTTTACGCGGAGATTGTGGCGGCCATCAAAGGCTTCGGGAAGCCCCATAGCCTGTCCCAACCCGCTGCCCCGGATGGCTGGTGCGGTGTGCGCAGGCGCGAATGGCAGATGAACGATGGCCGCACCATTGGCGTCGTGGTGACCCGGCTGGCCGATGCCAGCAGCGTGGCGCTGCATGAGGATGTGACGCAAGCGCGCCAGGCCGAGGAACAGATCACCCTGCTGGCGCGGCACGACCAGCTTGCCGGCCTGCCCAACCGCCGTGCACTGGCCGAGGGCTTTGGCAAAATGCTGGCGCGCAACGCGCGCGGCGATGAGTTTGCCGTGCTGTGCCTGGACCTGGACCGGTTCAAGGCGGTGAACGACACTTTTGGCCATGCCATCGGTGACGTGCTGCTCGGCCAAGTGGCCCAGCGCCTGCGCGCCTGCGTGCGCGATACCGAGTTTGTGGCAAGACTGGGCGGCGATGAGTTTGCCGTGCTTCAATGCGGCGCGCCGCAACCGGTGGGCTCTACCGCGCTGGCGCGCCGCATCATTGCGGTGCTGAGCGAGCCCTTTGATCTGGGCGGGCGCTCGGCGCAGATTGGGGCCAGCATTGGCGTTGCCATTGCGCCTTTTGACGGAGACAATCCCGACGCCTTGCTCAAAAGCGCTGACTTGGCGATGTACCGCGCCAAGTCAGACGGGCGCGGCATTCTGCGATATTTCGAACCTCAAATGGATGCCAGCACCCAGGCGCGCCGCGCGCTGGAGGCTGACCTGCGCCAGGCGCTGGCGCAAGGCCAGTTTCATCTGGTGTACCAGCCGTAGCTGAACATCAACACGCAGGTGGTCACCGGCGTGGAAGCGCTGCTGCGCTGGACCCAGCCTGTGCGCGGCAACGTTGCGCCGGTTGACTTCATTGCGCTCGCCGAAGAAACAGGCCTGATTGTGCCGATCGACCGGTGGGTGCTGGAGCAGGCGTGCCGCGATGCCACTCTGTGGCCCGACTCGGTGCGGGTGGCGGTTAATGCCTCCCTGGTTCAATTCTCAAAAGGCCACGTGCTGAACGACGTGCGTGCAGCGCTGGACAAATCAGGGCTGCCACCCGAGCGGCTGGAGGTTGAAATCACCGAGTCTGTGCTGATGCAGGACCCAAAGCAGACCCGCGCGCTGATGGACGACCTGCGCCAGATGGGCGTTGCCCTGGCGATGGATGACTTTGGCACCGGCCATTCGTCGTTGAATTACCTGCTCAATTTCCCCTTGCACCGCATCAAGATAGACCGGGCTTTCATCCAGAAAGTCGATGTGAGCGCCGACGCAAAAGCCATCGTGCGCGCCGTCACGGGACTGGGCGCCAGCCTGGGCATGGCCGTCACTGTGGAGGGCATTG
>JAYVNK010000659.1:0-2565 GCA_043758475.1 Comamonadaceae bacterium
TGCCGATATCCATGCCCATATCGGTGTGCATATCGGTGCACCTGTCGACACGCAACTTATTGAGAAGTGGGGTGGTACCACCCGCAGCGGCCAGCACGACTATGTTGGCGCTGGCCAATACATTGTTCGCAGCATCAAGCAGCACCCAGGCACCGCCTTCCCGGCGGATATGGGCCACGCAGGCATCGCCCTGAAATTGCACGCCAGGCTGAGCCAGCCAAGCCTTGACCAACTGGGCCGGTTTGATCCACGCGGCGCAGGCATGCCACAGCGCGGGTGCGGGGGTGCGCAGCCCGCCGCCCCAGGCGGTGCCGGCCAGCAGATCATTTGCAGGCCGCGACCACGTCAATCCCTGCGCTGGCCACGTGGGCGGCAAGCCAGTCACGCCGGTGGTGCGGCGCTCCAGCACGCCCGTGGCGTCCCAGTCCTTTCCCTGCACCAGCAGGGCGCGGGCTTGCTGGAGCATCAGCCGAATCCCGGCGCGCGTCAGGCGCGAACGCGGGCTGTCGTCTGCCGAGACATGCGGCACCATCAGGCCAACCGGCAACCCCGAGGCACCTGCTGCGGGTGTGCTGGCGGCGTCCAGCACCTGCACCTGCCAGCCGCGGCGGGCCAACGCCTGTGCCACGCTGGCACCGGCCAGGCCTGCGCCAATCACAACGCAACGTCCCGCCAGCTGAGGCTGGAATGCAGACCCACCAGAGCTGGTTTTTGGTTCCCAGCGCGGGTTGTAAACGCCGCTGCAAAATGCCTGGCTGCGGCCGTCAGGTGGTGCGGCCAGCCCGATGTCGAATCCGCTTTGCGACAGCGCCTGTTGCAATGCAGCTGTCATTTGACCGGTTGCAATGCGCGTGCCGCGACGGCAGCGGCGCGCCAGCGACTTTACGGTCCAGGCGTCCCAACCGGGGAAATCCGGGTTGGAATCAGCGAACGCAGCATGGTTTGAATCTGAGCTCACAAGAAACACCGAATCTGCAAGAAAGTGTTGTTCTCGCAACATGGCTTTCAAATCGCCGATGCACAAAGTGAGCAATACCCGGCCCTGCTCCAATGTCAATCGGTGAAATCCGGGCAGCAGGCCGTCGCACTGGTCGGCCAACAGTCTGGTCAAGCCCGCCAATGGAGGCGACACCGTCTGAGCATGGTGCGCATCTGCACCTGCTCTAAGCCGTGCGAGGTCAGGCGGGTCAGGCGTGATGGCGACGTAATGCAGCAGGGTTGGGCGCATGGGATCAGCCAGCCATGCAGCCCACACCGTCAGAAAATGGGTGCCGCCATGAAAACCGGTGTCCAGAATGCGCCAAGCCGGCTGGTTGCCCCATGCCCCCGGCAAATCACAGCCCGCCAAGAAAAAATGCGGTGCCGGCGTGGGAATCATCAAGGCGCGCAGGATTGCGCGGGATCAGGCGCTGGGCGGGGTGTAGCCTTGGGCGGCATCGGCACCGCTGCCAAAAAAGTGGTTTTCCATCTGGCGCGCCAGGTATTGACGCGCGCGGGCGTCGGCCAGATTCAAGCGGTTTTCGTTGACCAGCATGGTCTGGTGCTTGAGCCACGCGGCCCAGGCTTCCTTGCTCACGCCCTCCCAGATGCGCTTGCCAAGCTCCCCAGGGTACGGCGGAAAATCCAGGCCTTCGGCTTCTTTTTCCAGTTTGATGCAGTGAACGGTGCGTGTCATTTTGAAGCCTCTTGTCGGTTTGAAAGTCTGATGCCCTGCGGCTCCGATGGATTCTAATGGGCCGTGAATGACCCTTGATGCGTCGCGCTGTGCCGGGCTGACGCTTGAAATCGCCTGGAATGGCCCGACATCCATTGCATGAACGCTACCAACACACCGCACGCCCAAACCAGCCAGCCAAAAACCAGCCTCACAGTGACCCACGTGCTGGCCCAACTGCTTGAGCGGCTCGAACACAGCAAGGTTCCGGTAGACCCGGTGCAGTACCGGTCCATCGTCACGCACCTGGTCAACGAGCTTGCCGAGGTCAGTCCCGGCGCGGGGTTGCGCACGCTGCTGGACAACCACCCGGCCGCTGCGCAAGTGTATGAAAACCTCAACTACTCGGTGGCCGGTTTATGCCGCTCGCCGCTGGATATTTCGCTGGCTGCAGAGCGCCTTGCCAAAGAAGCGATAAAATCAGCGATGCGCAAATCAACTGAAGGTCCGGCCAATGGCAAGAGCTGAAGCAAAAACCGCCGTCCTGCCCGACGGATTACGGTACAAATCCAAAGTGTCGGGTTCGCCCTTTGCGGCGGCCGCATCGTTCGGCGGGGCAACCATGTCCTGCTTCATGTGCGGCAAGCACCGGGCGCGCTCCCTGATGGGCACGCGCAAGGTGCTGGGCAAGGCGCAAGCGGTGTGTTCACCGTCCTGCAAGGCGCTGGACGAAGCCATAGCCGGTTGACCATGCCTGCTCGGTGCGTCGTGGTCAACCCCACGCGCCGGGCGTGTTGACCGCGCTGCCGCCTGAATGCTCAGGCGCGGTGGCATTTGAAACGCGCCCAGCGCGGTTGTTGGATTCTTTGAAACTTTTACCTTTGCCGAAACCCTGCGATGAGCGCATTTCA
>JAYVNK010000660.1:0-8049 GCA_043758475.1 Comamonadaceae bacterium
GTGATAGTGGCAGCATCAGACCCGTGCAATATCCGCTCAATCCTGCGTGGCGATCAGCGTGACCAAGCCCCTGGCATAAATGGGCAACGTATCGATTGACCTCCTCGGATATTCCCATCGCGTTCTCCCTCAAAATAGGCTACGCTAATAATAGCATATTTTATGACACAGTAAGACTAGGCCTGCGCGTACCGCCTGCCAGTGGACGATGAGGTCGTCGCTGCGAATTGCAAACGCTTCACGGGTGACGGCCTGGCCCTGGGCGCGAAAACCGCGCACGGCGTCGTCTAACTTGTCGTAGCCTACGAGCGCGTGGTTCATCAGATCCAGCGGCTGTCGGGGCGTCCCGCTCTTCTGCAGATAGTCGCGCGACGCGTAGGCCCCCACCTTGACAATGCCGATTCTTTTCGCCACCAGCGTCGCCTGGTCCGGGCGCGCCATGCGCACCGCAATGTCGGCCTCGCGGCGCAGCAGGTTGCTCACCAGGTTGCTGGATTCCAGTTCCACCTGAATGTCGGGCAGCGCGCGGCGCATGTCGGCCAGGATGGGCGGCAGCAGATAGCAGGCGACTGGCTGGCTGGCGGTGATGCGCACCGTGCCGCCCACGCGCACCTGCGCACCCGAGACGCCGCGCGCCAGTTGCAGTGCACCGGCTTCCATGGCGCGGGCGGACGCCTCAAGCTGCAATGCGCTGGCCGTGGCAACCAGGCCGCGCCCGGTGCGCTCAAACAGGGTCAGCCCCAGTTGCGATTCCAGCTCGGCAATGTGCCGGCCCAGCGTCGGCTGGCTGGTGTGCAGTGCGCGCGCCGCACCCATCAGGCTGCCGGCGTCAAGTGCCGCCAGAAAGCTGCGGATCAGGCTCCAGTCAAAGCCCTGCAGGTTGCTTGGGTTCATCGCTCGGATTCATGGGTCGATAGCCATTCATAAATGCATGTCTGGTAGACGCATTTATGCAATTGTGCATTGAACCGGATCTTTTCACAATTCATCCCATCAATCAACTTATTCCATTTCTAAATCATCCGTGCAGGTCGTTGCGCCTCCTGGCCGTGCTACCGCACTGTCTTCGTCGGTGCGCCTACTTCACGAATGATTTAAAAATGGAATTACTGGAGTGAAGCGATGCAAGAAACTGTTTTGATTCTGGGTGCACGGGGCCGTTTTGGCCTGGCCACAGCGCGTGCTTTTTGTGAGGCGGGCTGGCGCGTCGTCTGCCAAACCCGGCCTGGCGCGCAAGTGCCTGCCGAGGTGGCTAACGACGCACGCCTGCAATGGCTTGGCGCAGACCTGCAGGACGTGCAGGACTTGCAGGCGATAGCGGCTGCCGCAAAGGGCGCGTCGGTGGTGGTACATGCCCTGAACCCGGCCTACACCGACAAAGCCTGGCGCGCGCAGGTACTGCCCATGATGGACAGCGCCATTGCCGTGGCCGATAGCCTGGGTGCCACCTTGATGCTGCCAGGCAACGTCTACAACTTTGGGGCCGAAATGCCGGGTGTACTGCACGAACAGACGCCGCAGGTGGCGGCCACCGTCAAGGGGCAACTGCGCGTGGCAATGGAGCAGCGACTCATGCACTTTGCAGAAACGGGTGCCGCCGGAGCAACCGGTGCACGTGGCATCGTCATCCGAGCCGGTGATTTTTTTGGCAGCGGGCGTGGCACCTGGTTCGACAGCACCCTTGTCAAAAATATTCGCAAAGGCGTGTTTGCCTACCCCGGCCCGCGTGATGTGCCCACGCCGTGGGCCTACTTGCCTGATTTGGCGCGAACGTTTGTGGCCGTGGCAACCCAACGCGCAAAGGTGCCGCCCTTTGAGGTGTTCCATTTTGCAGGTCGGCAGGTCACCGCCCAACAATGGCTGGACACCTTGAAGCCGGTGGCCATTGCACAAGGCTGGGTCAAGCCGGGCAGTCAACTCAAATTCAACGGTTTGCCCTGGTCCATCATCCGCCTCGGTGCGCTGGTCAACCCGACCTGGCGCGCACTGCTGGAGATGCGGTACCTGTGGGAGACGCCGCATGTGCTGGCCAACGGCAAACTCACCGCGCTGATTGGGCCAGAGCCGCATACGGCGTTGCCACAGGCGGTGCGGCTGGCGCTGGCGGACTTGGGCCTGATGAACTCTGTCGACTAATCTGCGCCCGCGCTCCCACGGCATCTCGGGGCTTTGGGCGAGGCCAGAGCGTCCAAGTTTTCATCTGTGCAACTCTTCCCGCAAGGCGAATTCAAGCTGCGCGAGGTGGACGACCGGCCCGTGGCACGCGTGAGCTGGGCTGTTTCTGCCGCCCCGGCGTTGCCGGTGGTCGCGGGCCAAGACCCGCTGTTCGCGCAACTGCTGCTGCGCCATACGGCCAAAGTCGATTACGACATTGCGCGCACCGTGGCTCCGGCCACACTGGAAGCTTTGCGATCAGCATTGACTGGCGCGGACCTGCCACTTGGCGCAGCGCATGGGGTGACATTCGGCGGCACGGTCGATGCCGCCAGGCTGGAGCCGCTGCGCACCCTGTGCTGGGAATCCGCCCGCACCGAGCTGCTGACGCCGCGCACGGTGATGGAGAGCGTGCAGCTCACGCGCCTTGGCCCGGCCGAGATCGCCCAGCACCGTGATGGCATCAGCGTCAATGGCTGGCTGCCGCGCATGGCCAACAGTGTGGGCGCGTTTGACTGCACCAGCCCGCCTGCGGACGGCAGCACCGCCTGCGAGCAGATGATGGGCCGCTTTGAGGGCCACAGCCGTACGGCCATGGGCTTTGTCTGGCTGTCCACCCCACGGCGCGCCACGCAGCGGCGGGCACCACCCGCAGCGCCGAGGTGCAGGCCGGTCGCGCCTACATGCGCCTGCAGCTCAAGGCGACCGAGCTGGGCCTGCAAATCCACCCCATGAGCCAGGCCCCGCAGGAATTTGCCGAGATGAAGCCCTGGTACGACCGCCTGCACACCCTGCTGCTGGGCCAGCCCGCGAGCCAGGAGACGGTTCAGATGTTTTGCCGCATGGGCTAGTGCGCGCAACAGCAGCACACGCCAAGGCGGGAATTGCAGGGGTTTTTGAAGACTTGAAGATTTGAGGCGGCTGGCCGCGCAGCTTTGTCCGCTTTTACGCCAAGCTGACGTGCCTGCTTGACCGCTGTTTTAGCCTGGCAGAAAGGGCAATCCGGTCCTTCTGTCAGCCGCCTTGCCCGGCCAGTAAGGCTGCCAGCCTTTGCAGCGCGTGCTCAACTGTCGCCGTGCGTACAGCCGCGCGGTCACCCTCAAAATGCATGGTTTCCGTTACGACACCCGCAGGCGTGGCAAAGCCAAACCACACCGTGCCCACCGGTTTGGCAGCGCTGCCTCCTGTGGGGCCAGCCACGCCCGTCACCGCCACGGCAATCTGCGCACGTGAGAGGGCGATGGCACCTTGCACCATGGCGCGGACCACTTCTTCGCTGACCGCCCCGTGCCGGGCGATCAGGGACGCGTCCACACCCAGCATTTGAATTTTGGCTTCGTTCGAATAGGTGACAAAACCGCGCTCAAACCATGCGCTGGAGCCTGCAAGGTCGGTACAGGCAGCGGCGATCATGCCGCCGGTGCAACTTTCGGCGGTGGCCAGCATTTGCCTGTTTTTGAGGAGTAAATCGGCCAGTAGCCCTTGTGGGGTATGCATAAGTAGCTATGAAATTAATAATTTTCGCCAACGGACCAACCGGGCCGACGCTTAGCCTTGTTGCTACTACTGATAACAGCTATCGCAATACCGCCGGATGGTCTGGGTGTGCCCGCGCAAACTCTTTTGCGATTGCCCGTATCGATGCAGCCCAATTGGGAGCTTGAACTTCACGGTTTGTTCCTGCAAAAGTATCCAGATGGGTTTTGGTCACATGGGGGTTGTTCAGCGTGGCACCCCGCTGCGCAATGTACTTGGACCTGAGCCGCAAAATTTCCAGCATCTGATGCTGGGAAATTCGAGGCTTGCCGTTTTCGGTGGTGTCGAGCGCATCAGCGTACTGCTGAGTCGTCCACTGTAGTTTGTGCAGACGTTTCGCATCCGCCGCCCCGTATGTCGTCTGCCGTCCGCACACGTCGAAAAGATCATCCAACTCAAGCTTCCTCGAAGCGCGCGATGCCAGTGCAAAATCGATGGCGATCTTGCTTTCAATGGATGCGATCCATGGCTCCATGTCCAGTGGGGTCAGGCAAAGGCAGCGCAGCAGCTCTGGACGCCCTGAACGCCGTGAGTAGAACCCGATAACAAACAGTTTGCGACGCCACCTTTCAATATGCGCCATGCCAACGTCCCGCGCCGTTGAAACAGTTGTGCCGGTAGAAGACTTCACCTCCACTTCGAACTCGCAAATGCGGCCATCCAATTCCACATTGAGCAATGCATCAACGCCTGCCCGCTGGTGATCCCGGTTCCAAATGAGGCCGAACGCGCGTACCAGTTCGCGTTCCCGCTCGTCGTCCTGAACGGTCATCAGGCCACTCCGAGCGCACGTGCGACCTGCCGCGCAACGACATAGGCGACGGGCGGACAAACGCTATTCCCGATTTGGCCCAGCGCCTGGTACACCGCGCCGCTGAAACGCCAATCTGCTGGAAACCCCTGCAGTAAAGCGCAATCACTGACAGACATGCGGAAGTGGCCATTCTCCGGGGTATACGCTGCAGCCATTGACCTCGTCGGCTGCACGCCATTGGGCCAAATGTGCAGGTCATTCCAGACCTTTAATGACGCCTTGCTGTTCAATACGCCGGTCGTGTTGCGTGGACCTGTGAAGCCGGAACGAAGCGTCGGGGCTACAGCGTCAAAGCCAATGTTGGGCAAGCCCAAAGTCTTGCGGGCTGTGTTGCGAGGCAGCAGCGGGCCGAACAAAGTGTCCACATCACCATGGGTTGGCTCGGGGTTGACCCATCGCGTGGCGTCCCGTGCAGCCCGAAAGCCAACAAAAAACACCCGGCGGCGCGACTGGGGCACGCCGAAATCGTGCGCCGCCAGCTTGAACTTGAATATCGCGTACTGGCTGCTCAAGGGACTGACGATGTTGTCCCGAATGAAAGCCTCGAACTTTTGGTCGAGCATGCCAGGCACGTTCTCCGCAATAAAAGCCCGTGGCCGGGTTTGAAGAATGCAGCGAACAAAATCAGGCCACATGTTGCGTGGATCATCGGCTCCGGCCTGCTTCCCAGCAATTGAAAACGGCTGGCACGGCGGCCCGCCATGGACCACATCGACCCCGCGAAACGTCGTGAAGGCGGCGGCGCGGACATCACCCGCAACAGCGCCTGAAAGCACCGCCCAATCAGGGCGATTTGCGCGAAGGGTGTCGCCGCATATGTCCAGAATCTCAAGTGAAGCACAGTGTTCAAAGCCGGCACGCTCGAACCCAATGTCCAATCCGCCACCACCCGAGAACAATGAGAGGCTTGTCAGCCCGTTGACATCCAGCTGCGGCATCAAATCATCAGGGTCCATGCGTTCGCCCAGGTTGATTCCCCGCACGGGCTCGTCCTCATTGTGACCACGCAGCAGCGTCTGTTTCCTCAACTGGGATCGTATGGAGGTCGCGCGGTACCGGTCGCGTTGTTCTTCGGTCAAGTCGTAAGGCAAGGGCTGGTCTCCGAGAGGATTTTGCGATTCGATGGATGATACGGTGAATATGTATTTTTATACAGTCGATTGTTTGCATTCAAAACGGCATCACACCCATCGCCACACCGCAATCACCAGCAGCGTGCAGCCTGCGGCCACCAGATCATCCAGCATGACGCCAAAACCCGCCTTGGCCCAGGCGTTGGGGTCGGTGCTGGCATCCATGCCATGAAACAATTGGTCGGCCCAGCCGACCGGGCCGGGCTTGACGGCGTCGAAAAACCGGAACAGCGCAAAGGCCACCACCTGCCCCCACAACCCCGCAGGCATCACCAGCCACAGCACCAGCCAGAAAGCCACCACCTCGTCCCACACAATGCTGCCGGGGTCCATCACCTGCATGTGCCGCGCCGTGACCGTGCTGGCCCACCAGCCGATGGGCAGGCTGGCCGCGATGAGCAGCGCCCAGCCCGAATCGGTCATGCCATAGTTTTGCAGCACCAGGAACGCCAGCCAGGCCCACAACGTGCCGGCGGTTCCAGGTGCGACCGGGCTCAAGCCAGAGCCGAAGCCCAAGGCGATGGCATGCGCCGGATGCGACAGCATGAAGCGGCCGGAAGGGCCGGTTGTGGGGCGTGTGGCGGGGTGGACCATGGGAGCGGCTACAGGTGGTGCAACAGAATCAGCGCTGAAAGGCATGCTGTGATTATGGTGGCGTCATGGCGGCAATCGACTCAGCCCAGTAGTCGATGCAGGCGCGGATTTTGGGCAGGCGGTGGCGCTCTTGCCGCATGACGGCAAAGATGGGCACGGGCTGGTTGTCGATCTGGTCCTGCAACACCGGCACCAGCTCGCCCCGGCGAATGAGCGGACTAATGACCAGGTCAAACAGGCGGGCCATGCCCACGCCCTGGCGCACCAGCGCCAGCAGCACCGAAGAGTTGTCTGTGCGGGTGTGGCCTTTCACCGGATAAGTGGCCTGGAAAGTAGCCTGGTTAGTGGCATTTTTATTCCGTGACCTCAAAGGCCAGCGGTTGAGCACCGGCCCGGCACTGTGGGCAATCAGGCGATGTTGGTCCAGGTCGGCCACATTGCCGGGTGTGCCCCAGGTTTGCAAATAGGCTGGCGATGCGACCAGGGTGCGGCCTGACTGTCCAATGTGCCGCGCCACCAGGGTGTCGCTGGTGACCTGGCCGCTGCGAATGGCGATGTCGATGCCATCGCGTGCCAGGTCGGCCATCCTGTCTTCTGCGTTGATGTCGATCTGAATTTTGGGGTGGCGCGAATACAGCCCCGTCAGCGTGGGCACGATCAGGCTATCGGCCATGACCACGCTTGCGCTGATGCGAACCCAGCCGCTGGGCCCTTGCACCTTGCCGGTGAGGTCGGCGGCCAATTCGGAGGCGGTGTCCAGCATTCGGCGGCCGTGGGCCAGCAGCGTGTCGCCTTCATCCGTCAGGCTCAGGCCATGCGTGCTGCGGTGCAGTAGGCGAACCTTGACGGCGGCTTCCAGCCGGGCCAATGAGCGTGTGACTTGGCTCACGGGCACGTCGCGTTCGCGCGCGGCGGCAGACAGGCTGCCCAACTCGGCAATGCGGCTGAACAGGGCGACATCGCCAAGCTGGAGTTGCATGGGGCCATTTTGCTTTGGTTTTGCAAATACTGCAAAGCCAATGTGCATTTATCGCTATTTCCGAGAGGCTGAACTATCAATAAAGTTCAAACACCGGCAACTTATGCCCTACCCGAAACGGAGCGAACGTCCCATGAACTTCTTCAAAATCATCCCCGAAGCAGCAACCCAGGCTCAACGCCTGGCCCAGCTTCACGACGAGGCGCGGGCGCAAGCCCGGCTGCTGTGCGCGCAGGCCATCGACGACTTCTGGCATGGTGTCAGTGACTGGCTTCGCAGCACCCGTGCCAACACGTACGCCAGTACCCGCCGCAGCACACAGCGGATGGGCGATGCACTGGCGCTGCAGCGGGCGGGCCGCCAGTCGAATCGGTATGTTCCCGTGTCCACCAGCAAGTTGATCTGACATGCCAACCCTTCAACTCAAGATTTCTCCCACGCAGTCGCGCGAGCGGCATCAGAAGCTCGCGCAGGCCTTGACGCGTTTAACGGCGCAACATCTGGGCAAACGCCCGGAAGTCACTGCCGTGATGATTGAAGACCTGCCCGATGGGCAATGGTTTGTCGCGGGTCGCGAGGTTTCGGCTGCCACGGCCTGGCTTGAAATCAGCGTGACAGCGGGCACGAATTCACCGCAGAATAAAGCCAGCTTCATCGCGGCGGCGTATGCCGAACTGCAAGAGCAACTCGGTGCTGATGGAGGTTTGGAGCCTGCCAGCTACGTCGTTGTGCGGGAGTTGCCGGCAGGTGATTGGGGCTACGGCGGTCAGACTCAGCAGGCCCGGCAACTCGCGCGGCTGCACGCTGCCTGAGGTCAATCCACCTTCGCGCCGGATTCC
>JAYVNK010000661.1:0-2556 GCA_043758475.1 Comamonadaceae bacterium
TTGCCGGAAGTCCTTACCAATCCCGGCCGGGTTGTGCCCGGACGCCAGGTTGCACGCGACCTGTTGCCGCGTAATGCTGAGCCCTCGCGCGGTGATGCCTAACCACTCGCTCAAGCGGAGCGCCAACGGCAGGCCACCAGGCCCAGTCCGTGGCGCATCGAGTATTCTCCACGGCCCGGGCCTGGCGTCCTACCGTCGTCGCCCGCTTAGCTCGAACGTTGAATAGGGGTAGGAAACGACTCTCGCCGTCCCCTGCCTCCGAACCCGGTGTGCGGTTCTCCCGCGACGGGCTCTCCAGTCAGTTGTTTCCACATCGGGATTGGCGCGCTAATTGATGGGCTGCAGACATGGTGAACAGCCCAAGTTCAGCGAAGAAAGCATTTGGCCATTGTTTGTGATCCTGAGGACATCGTCCCTGACCCGGTCGGTGCTTCTGTTTGCGCAGCATTGCCCGCAATCGGCGCCGGATAAAGCCGTCGATTGACGGGAATGTGAACCGGTGTGCCTGTTTGAAGTAGGCATACCAACCCTTCAAGGTTGGGTTCAAGGACGCAATCACAGTCTCGATGCAATCCCCTCGGTTACGGAGCGTCTTTGCGCGAACTTTATCCCGCAATGCCATCAGACTTTTCTTGCGTACCCAACGACACCCGGCTTCAAACCGGTAACCCAGAAATTCGAACCCCTGACCTTCCACTCGACAATCCCCAACGTGGGTTTTGTCAGGATGTAGCTTCAGGCCGTTCACACCCACCCAAGTGTGAACACATCAAGGACAGCGTCGTCGCGCGCGGCGACAGCGAGCAAACCGCCGAGGAAATTGCCGCGCGCACCGTCAACAAGGACCGCGCCCAGCATGGAGAGTCGGTGCAGGCCAGCGCATCGTCATTGAACGACATGCCTGCCGGGCGGCGGGGTGGACTGCGCTCGCATTCAGGTGCGCGGGGCCGCACGCTGGCGCAGCTTCGCAGTGAGGCCACGCAACGCCGAATCAAGGGCCGCTCGCGGATGATCAAGGCGCAACTGGAGCAGGCGCTCGGGCAAAACGGTTGACCGCCAAAATAGCAAGGCACCTTGGCGGCGCTGGCTGCAATCGCTATTGGCGCGACGCGTCGTTGTCAGCAACGGTGGTTGCTGCGTTCCTTCTTACGAAGTGGATTCCGGAGTTTCGTCGATGGGCTTCGCGTTGCGCGGCAGTCATCCGCTGGGCGTTTCCTGTTGGGCGAGAATCTCGCCGCGCATCGTCGTTCTGCATTCGGTGTGGCTGAATGCCTTTCTCGGCCACCCGAACCGAAACCAAGGAGGCAGACGCGGGCTGGGGCGCGTTGACCAGCCCTGACGTGCCACCGAAGCTGGCAAATATGGCTGCTGCGGCGAGCGTATTGCGAATTTTCATGAGCCTACTCCTCAAAACCAAACACCATGAGCCTTGGGCCGCACGGAACCCATGAAAATTCTAGTTTTTGTGACGCCCTGATGGCATAAGCGGACCAGCCGCATTGTTGTAGGCGGACACCCGACTGTGGTCGGCGCCGGCACATTGATGGGTGCGGCAGGATGGTCGCAATTGCCGCGCGTGATCAGCCAGGCAGCGTTTTCTGGATATCTCTGCGCAACGCAGTCCACGCCCTGCCTCCATCGATGACAAAACGCTGGTTCACCTCCAGCTCAATGCCCACATACCTGTCAGGTGAATAGCGCTTGCGCAGCAGCGATGCCAGCCCGTCACCCTTGCCCTCATACGGGTAGTTGCGGCGCAGTTTCAAGTCGGGTCGCTGGCGCGCCAGCGCCGCCAGCCATTGATCGGCCAGCACGCGCTCCCCGGGGCGTTGCGGGTCATACAGCCAGGCGACGTCGGCCTGGCGCACAACACCATCGAGTTCGGGTGTGAAGCTGTGGGAGGCGATGTGCACGACGCGCTGGCCCGCAGCAACCAGGCGCGCCACCTTAGATTCCACGGTATCGCGGTAGGGCTGGTAATGCCGTGCTGCAATATCGCGGCGCATGGCCAGGGGCAAACTGCGGGTGACCTCTGAATGCAGCTGCCGGTGGCCGATGGAGCGGTTCAGGTCAATCAGCAAACGGGTTGTGGTTGCAAAGAAAAGCGGTGCCTTGAGTGCCTCGGCCAACTCCCTTGCAAGCACCAAGGCACCCCTGTCCCAGCCCCGGTGCGTTTGCAGCAAAGCCTCCTGGCCGGCAAACAGGGACTCATACAAGGCGGGCACCTCGCATCCGCCGTGTTCGCAGGTGATGACCAGCGCATCACTCACACCAAGTCACTCACACCGCATTTCCATCGCTGTCAACCTCGTAGGTGGTGACCTGGAACTTGCTCAGGCTGTTTTGGCCAAAGGCCATGGTGAGCGGCACTGACGCGCTTCAATTGAGGGCTGAATCTTTCCAAAGTCGGCATTCGCTGGCACGGAGATGGGCAGGTCCGTCGCCGCAAAGGTGGCGACGGCGGCCGCACGTGAAAAAACCCGGATATCGGTGCATGCCAGTTGCAGCGTGGCTGTGGCCAGCAACACAACGCCAAGCCACATGCGCGGATAGGAC
>JAYVNK010000662.1:0-8045 GCA_043758475.1 Comamonadaceae bacterium
CCTGAATTGGCTGGCAAAACAGGGGAAAACCGGGGAAGCAGGCCAAAAGCGTCACGCAGCGGCCACTTCCCCGTCCAGCGCCATCAGCAAATCAGGAATCAGCTTTTGCAGCTCGGCCGTGGCAATCGCCACGTCAGCGTCAAAGCCGTCGTCTTTGCCTTTGGATGACCCGCTCGCATTCTCAAACACCACGTCAAGAAACGCCACCTTTTTTATCTGCAAGCCCTCGGTCATCACGAATGAAACCCGGCTGTCCCACGTCATCGCCACACGCGTCGGCTGCTTGCCGCTCTCGATGTGCTGGCGCACCTCATCAATATCCAGCGGATGGCGTGAATAGCGCACGACGGACTTGCTCTCGTCGGCCGACTTCAGCTCGCATTCGCGGTCCACGCTGAAGCCCTGCGGCGGCTCCTGCGTGGTGAGCCACTGTGCCATGGCCACGGCGGGCGAGGTGGTGGTGTCGATCAGCGTCACGGCAAAGCCGTCCAGGCATTTCACCAGCATCGTCACCACCTCGTCGGCTTTGGCCTGGCTGCCCGCGTCGATCACCAGCAGGCGGGCGGCAGGGTCAATCCACACGCCCACGCTGCCCTGCTTGGTGAAGGCCAAGGGCAGCAGTTCAAGGCGCAGGTCGTCCTTGATGTCGCGCGTTTCCTTCTTGCCCGGCTTGCGCCCGGTGGTGGCCTCAATGTGCGCCACGCGCTCCTTGGCCTTGCGGGTGATGACCGAGCCCGGCACGATCTTCACTTCGACCATCAGCTTCAGCACCAGTTGCCCGGCCACCGCTTCCACCAGCGGGCCATGGGCCTCGCCGCGCGGCTCGGTCCAGCCGATGGATTTCTCCTGCGATGCGCCACATTCCACAAAGCGCACGGGCTCCAGGCCGGCCTCCATGCTGGCGCGCGTGGGTGCCCAGCCGGGCGCGATTCGATACATCATCAGGTTTTTGAACACAGAAGCCTTTTTGGTTGAATTTTGTTTGATTGTTTGCCGATGTCATCGCTGATTCTTCAGAGGCAAAGGCCTGCCGCAAGAATCCAGGCGGTGCACCATTGTCGGCGGGCGACAGGCGCTTTCCGTCCTGTTTTCAGACCCTTTTTTCGCCCTTTTTCGCCCTTTTTCGCAAAACATTACGCAAACCTTGCGCAACCGTTACGCAGCAGATACACAGGGCGCGCAAACTTCAGCCCATCCTGACACGCATCTTCGTGCGTCAGGCTCAATTTCCCGAAAGGAAAGCTCACATGACCTCCGCATTCAAATCTTCCATGGGCGCTTCGTTAAAAGCCAAAATCAAACCGCTGTTGCTGGCCAGCCTGATGGCGGGCGCTGCGATGTCGGCGCTGGCGCAAACACCGCCCGCTGTCCCAATGGGCGGCCCTGGCGGCGAACAGCGCGGCATGATGCGCCACGGCCCGATGGACCCCGCCCAAATGCAGGCGATGATGGCCAAGCGTCAGGCCGCGTTGAAAGACAAACTAAAAATCACGGCGGCGCAGGAAGGCGCGTGGACGGCCTTCACCAGCACCATGCAGCCGTCGGTCGACATGCACAAACGCCGCATGGAAATGCGCTCCGAGATGGACAAGCTCACCACGCCTGAGCGCATTGACAAGATGCGCGCCCTGCGCAGCCAGCGCGACGCCGAGATGGACAAACGCGCCAACGCCACCAAAACCTTCTATGCCGCTTTAAGCCCCGAGCAGCAAAAGGTGTTTGACGCGCAGCGCATGCGCGGCGGCCATGGCCACGGTCGCCGACACGGGTAGCCACGGGAAGCACAACCGGGTTGCCCGCGCGTCAGCCGCCCAATGACGTCAAGCCAGGTTACGTCAAGCCAGGTCAGGCCAGCAGCTTCTTCAGCTCGCCGCTGCGCTCGAGCTTCTCCAGATCGGTAAAGCCGCCCACCAAAACGCCCTTGACAAACACCATGGGCAGTGTGGCCCAGCCAGTCCACATTTTCAGGGCATTGCGCTCGCGCCAGGTGTTGAGGTAGTTGCCGTATTCGAGGTACTTGTGCGCCACGCCAGCCTGGTCCAGCAAGTTGCGCGCTTTTTTGGGAAACGGGTTCATGCCCATGCCCACCACCACCACAGCATTGGCCGCCACGGCATCGCGCACTTCTTTCAAGATGCCTTGCTGGTGCGTGCAGACCTTGTCGCGAATGGCCGGGTGAATGTGGGATTCTTCAAGTGTGGGGCGGGGCATGGCGGGTTCTCAAAAACGATGGAGCCCGCATTATGCGCAGATGCTACCCAAACGGCTTCACCCCAATCAGCCAGCCGTGCAGCAGCAGCGCAAACACCGCCCAGGCTACCGCGCCCGCCAGCACAGTCAAAGCGGTGGCCCCGGCCCGGCCCGGCGGGTACTGCACGCCCGCCGCCCGGTCGCGTTTGCGGGCCGCGATGAAATTCCACACGGCCCACGCCAGGAACGAGCCAAACAGCACCCCATGCGCCTGCGTTCCATTGGCCAGCAGATGCGCCAGCGCCCACACCTTTACCCCCAGCACCATGGGGTGGTGCACGCGCGCTTTGATGCCGTTGCCTGGCACGTAGGCAGCGGCCAGCAGCACAAAGGACACCAGCGTGAGCAACGCCGCCACATGCCGCATGGCCACTGGCGGGCTCCACAATTGCACGGGCTGCTGCCGTGCCACGCCAAAGCCCCACACGATCAGCACAAAGCCCAGCACCGACGCCAGCGAATAAATGCCTTTGTACGCGCCTTCGCCCAGGCTCGCGCGAGTGCGGGTGCGCCAGCCGTCGGCCATCATCCGCACCGAATGCACACCCAGGAAAATTACCAAACCAAGAACAAGATAAACCATGCCGACACTCCTATATTCGCTACGCCGGATGCCCCACTACACGACCTACTACACGCAATAACACGGCCCGATTCTGACATCTGACAAACTCGCCCGTAAGACATTTCCTACACGGCAATCCACCGCAGCCTACAACCGAAGCGTCGCGTTGAACTGGACCTGCCATCGCCCAGAGCGCAGAATGTTTCCAATGGACACACGCGCAAGGAAATCCTGATGAACATTGTGATCGTCGAGGACTCCGAGCTGATCCGCAGCCATCTGCTGGAAATGATTGCAACGCAGCCGCGCATCCATGTCATTGGAATAGCCACCGAAGAAGAAGAAGCCGTCGGCCTGATATTGAGCACCCGCCCGGACGCCGTGCTGCTTGACCTGTCGCTCTCTCCGGGCAGCGGCATCCGCGTGATGAGCCGCGTTCGGGTTGCGGGCTGTGCCGCCCGCGTGCTGGTGCTTACCAACAACATCGAGCCCGCTTTGCGCAACGCCTGTCTGGGCTTGGGCGTCGCTGGGTTTTTTGACAAAAGCCTCGAGGCCGAGCAGTGCATGCAGCAGCTATTTGACTGGCTGGTACCCCTGCCCGCCAACGAGGACGCCCGCCTCAAGGCCGTCAATGGCGTCAATTCAGTCATCGGGGCCGGCATGGCGGAGCAGGAGGTATTTGACAGCATCGCCAGGCTGGCGCGCGACATCACAGAAACACCCATGGCGGCCGTGTCATTGGTTGAAAAAGACCGGCAGCGGTTTCTGGCCCATCCAGGGTTGCCAGCCCAGGAAACATTTCGCACAGTGACGTTTTGCGCGCACGCCATCCTGGCCAGTGAACTGATGGAAGTGCCCGATGCGCGGGCCGACCCGCGATTTCGCGACAACCCGCTGGTGCTTGGCCCGCCCCACATCCGCGCTTACGCTGGCGTGCCGCTGGTGCTGCCCTCGGGCGAGTCGCTGGGCGCGCTGTGTGTGCTGGACACCGTGCCGCGCACGCTGTCCGATGCGCAGAAGCAGGCCCTGAAAACCCTGGCACACAGCGTGGTGGGCGAAATCGAGCTGCGCCGACGCGTATCCGAGCTGGAGGTGGAGGTGCAGCGCAGGCGCGTTGCCGAAGCGCAGATTCTGCAAGTGGCCATGCGCGACCCGTTGACCCGCCTGCCCAACCGCACTGCGCTGCATGATCGGCTGGAGCAGCTTGTGCGCATGGCAAACCGCCATGGCGACACGCTGGCGTTTTTGTTCATTGACCTGGACCGCTTCAAGCTCATCAACGACACGCTGGGCCATGATGTGGGCGACGCTGCGCTGGTCGAGGTGGCAGAGCGCCTGACGCGCACGCTGCGTGACTCCGACACGGTGGCCCGCCTGGGCGGTGATGAATTTGCAGTGCTGCTGCCCGAAGTGGGCGACGCCGACGAGGCAGTGCAAATGGCCGGCAAGCTGATCACCGCGCTGAACGAGCCCGCCGCCCTCCACGGCCACCGCCTGCACCTCAGTGCCAGCATTGGCGTGGCGCTCTACCCGGGCCATGGCGACACGGGCGAGCAGTTGATGCGTCACGCCGACCAGGCGATGTACCAGGCCAAGCAGTCGGGCAGCGGCCGGGTGTGCCTGTTTTCGCCGCAGCTTAACCAGCGTTCGCGTGACCTGCTGGCCCTGGAGAACGATTTGCGCGATGCACTGAAGCGCAACGAGCTGCTGGCGTATTTCCAGCCGCAGGCCGTGGTAGGTCTTGCAGAGGTGTGCGGTGCCGAGGCGCTGGTGCGCTGGCGCCATCCGCATCTGGGCATTCTGGGGCCTGACCACTTCATCCGCTTTGCCGAAGAGCGCGGCTTCATTCACCAGATTGGCCGCCAGATGATCGACATGGCCCTGGCGCAGCTGGCCACTTGGGACGATGAAGGCCTGCACGTGCCGCGCATGTCAGTCAACGTGTCGGCGCTAGAGCTTGGCACCGGCTATGCCGAGATGGTCGAAGCCGCCCTCGACCGGCATGGCGTGTCGCCGAATCGGCTGGAGCTGGAGATCACCGAGTCGGCGCTGGCTGCAGACGCTGTGGGCACGCTGAGCCTGCTGGCCCGGCTGCGCAAGCTGGGGGTGAGCATTTCGGTGGATGATTTTGGCGTGGGCTACTCATCACTGGGCCAGTTGCGCCGACTGCCAATAGACACTCTGAAAATTGACCAGACCTTCATTGCCGAAATCGACAGCAATGAGCAGGACGCGGCCATCGTCAGCGCTGTGGTGACCATGGCGCGTAGCCTGGGCTTGCGCACCGTGGCCGAAGGGGCCGAGAAAGAAAGCCACTTGGCCGCGCTGCAGCGCCTGGGCTGTGACTGTGTGCAGGGCTATGTGCTGGCGCGCCCCATGCCAGCCGCGCAATTTGCCCAGTGGGTGCGAAATTTCGCCGGAGTCGACGCCAGTGCGCTGGCGGTGGCGGTGCCCTAAACCGCCGCAACTCTGCCTCAGCACATCTTCCAGGGTGCGCTCACCCATCGCAACTGCGTAATCTCCGAGGGCACGCCAAAGCGCTTGGGCGGGCCCCAGTAGCCAGTGCCGCTGGGCTTCGGCCGGCTGTAGCACCACCCCGGCCGGGCACGCTCCCGCTGCCATGGTGCAGCACCACGTGCTCGTTCATCAGCACCTTCAGCCCCAGGCAGCGCAGCTCGTCAATCCAGGCATGCGCGCCCGAGTAATACTCGTGGTTGCCGGTGACAAAAAAAGTGCCGTGCGTTGATTTCAGGCCCGACAGCGGGGCCACGTGGCGCTGCAAATCAGCCACCCGCCCGTCCACCAGGTCGCCGGTGATGGCCACCATGTCAGCGCCCAGCGCGTTAACCCGCACCACGATGCGGTGCAGGTACTTTTGCCGGATGGTCGGCCCCACGTGAAAGTGGCCCCCGCGCCAGACGACGCGCCGCAACCCCCATGGGCATCATCAGCGCAGACGCCACAAGCAGCGCCCAAAACAGCGGCGCACCCTGCGGGAACGCGGCCACAGACGCCAGCGCCGGGGCAATGCGCCAGCCCACCCAGGTGTGAAGTACGGCGCAGAGCAACAACAGCGGGAGCAACGGCATTGGGCCAATCGAGAGTCCTGCGGACCCTGTAGATGGCGCTGTCACACCGGCATTCAAGGGTTGGGTGGTCTCACCCCTCTTCATGCACCCGCAAAAAGCTCGCAAACCGGGGCTTGCCGCTGGGCGTGACATCGCGGTAGGTGTAGGTGACGGTGCTGCCTATGGCGGGCGGGTTATGTCGCTGCGCATCGCTCAAGCCCGTACCCAGCTTGAAGCGCTGGCCATTCGGGGTCTTGACCTCCAGCGCACCGACCATGCCCTCAAATTTGCCTTTGCCAGGCTCGTGGCCCACTACCTCGGCTTCCGCGTCCTGCACCGCTTTGAGTTTGAGCAGCACGTCGCTGCGGCCGCTGACCACCGGCGCACTGGCACGGTGCAGCACCAGGCCTTCGCCACCCGCCGCTACAACCGATTTGAGGTGCGCTTGCAGTGCAGCGTGGTTGGCTATTTCGGTCTGCTCCACCGCTTGAAGCTGCGGCCAGCCGGCGGCTTTGGCAATCGCTTGCATCTGCCAGATGCGCTGGGTGAACGTCGTGGAAGTGCCGTCTGCCTTGGGCAGCTCAAACACCATGTACTTCAACTTCTGCCATTCCGCATCCTGCGGCTGCGTGCGCCGCACTGCGCCAGAGAGCGCGTCAAAGGTGCCGCGGCCCATCCACAGCTCGCCATCCAGCGGCGTTGCGGGCAGTTTTGCAATGAACCAGGGCGGCGCTGCCACCGTGCGGCCACTGCGAAAGCGCAAGGTGCGCCCGTCCCACAGTGCGCGCACGCCGTCAAGTTTTTCACTGACCCAGTAGCCCGCAGGGTCCAGCCCTGGCGGCGCGTTTTGCGCCAGCAGCACGTCCGGGCTGGTTTTGGCCAATACATCGGCGCTAAGGCAGGAAGCGCTGAAAAGGGCCAGCAGGCGGGTGTTGACCGTGCGGCGCGTTGGGTGGGTTGGAAGGTGGGTTGAAAGGTTCATCCAGCCATCATATTGGCCTTTTTTCAAATTCCTGGGCGTCAAAAGTAATGGTTTGTCTATGGCCACGTTATGGCGGCGTTATGGCGGCGTCTATGGACATGTGCACGGCATTGATCCCGACTTCACGGCAAAATAATGGCATGACCACAGGATCGAAAATACGCACGCTGCGCATGCAGCTCAACACCTTTTATTCTGGCCCGCAGGCTTGGTTCTTCCTGGCAGACGAGCGCGGCTACCTGCGGGAAGAAGGCCTTGCCATCGACTTCACCGAAGGCGACACAGCCGCCAACACCATCCCAAAGATGGCGGCGCATGCGGGGCCTGGCGGGTTTGACGTGGGCTATGGCGACATCAACGCGCTGATAGAGCTCGCGGCGGCCGGCCAACCCCACACACCGCTGGCCGTCGCACCGCTAGCCGTGTTTGCCAGCTACAACGCGTCGCCCTACACCATTGCCGTGCCACTTAAAGCCACAGGCGCGGGCACCATCTACGGCCCAGCCCAGCTAGCAGGCAAACGGCTGGTGGCCCACCCCAACGATGCCGCGCTGAACCTGTTTGCCGAGTTTTGCGCGAAAACCGGGCTGGACCCGGCCACGGTCAGCATCGACATTTCGCCCGCCCCGCACAGCGAGCTGGTGCCGGCGATGCTGGCAGGCCAGTGGGATGGCCTGTTTGGCTTTGTCAACACGATCATGGCCGCATCGCTGGACGCCGGGCTGGCCGCCCCGCGCGACCACTTGCGCTTCATCGAATACCATGACCACATGCCAGAGCTGTACGGCATGGCGCTGATGGTGAACCGCCAGCTTGCAGCCAGCGAGCCGCAAACCGTGCAAGCCCTGCTGCGCGCCTTAAACCGTGGATTGGTGGACACCGTCACGGACCCACAGGCCGCCATCAACGCATTGGCCAAACGAAATCCCGCCATGAACATCGCGTCCAACTTGCGCCGCCTGCTGGGCACGCTGGAGCTTGAAATGGGCCGCGCAGAAGGCGCCGTGCTGGGCATTGGCGACCTGGACGACGCCCGTTTAGCGGCAGGCATCGACCTGATTGTGGACACCAAAAAGTACCCGAACCGTCCCAAACCCGCCGACCTGTTCAGCCGCGCTTTTTTGCCGCCGCTGGCGGACCGGGTGCGCAACTTGGCGCGGCACTGAACCCATGGGCAACG
>JAYVNK010000663.1:0-8042 GCA_043758475.1 Comamonadaceae bacterium
GCCCGACAAGACGCTGTCCACCATGCTGAGCTGGGCCGGCGTCAGGCTCTCCCAAGTCAGCGGCTTGAAGCGGGTGCCGCGCAAATTGAGCGGGGATCTGGGTTGATTCACGGTGGCGCCAGTCATTCAGAACCCTCAATCGGCGGTGGCGCCGGACGTCTTGACCACGGCGGCCCACTTGGCAATGTCCGCATGCAACATCGCCGTGAATTCCTGCGGCGTGGTCTCAAACGGCTCGGCGCCCAGGTTGGCAAATCTTTCGATGACGTCTTTGTCTTCAAGAATATTATGGATGTCGGCATTGATCTGGCGCACGATGGCAGGCGGCGTGCCCTTGGGCGCAAACAGGCCAAACCAGGGGTTGATCACAAAACCGGGGTAACCAGACTCGGCGATAGTCGGAATGTCCTTGAACGCCTGCGCCCGCTTGGACCCTGTCACCGCCAGCCCCTTGACCGTGCCCGCGCGGATATGCTGCGCCACCGACGGCAGGCTGGTAAACACCAACTGCGTCTGCCCGGCAATCAGGTCCGTCAGCGCTGGCGCGGCCCCCTTGTACGGCACGTGCAGCATCTTGCTCTGGCTGGTGCTGCTGAACATCTCGCCCAGCAAATGATTGACCGATCCATTGCCCGCCGAGCCAAAAGACACCGGATTTTTGGCTGCATAAGCCGCCAGCTCTTTCATGTTGCCCACCGGCAGCGCGGCGTTGGCAGCGGCGACAAACGGCACGTTGGCCAGCGTGGCCACGGCGGCGAAATCGGCCTCCGGGTCAAACGGCAGCTTTTTGTAGATGCTGACGTTGATGGCGTGCGAACCCACGTAAGACATCAGCAGCGTGTAGCCATCGGCGGGCGCTTTGGCCACCACATCCATGCCAATGTTGCCACCCGCGCCCGCGCGGTTCTCAATCACCACCGGCTGGCCCCATTTCTCCGACAGCTTCTGCCCGACGATGCGCGCCAGTGCGTCAGAGGCACCACCGGGGGTCTGAGGTACCACAATGCGTACCGGTTTGGCGGGGAAGGTCTGCGCCTGTGCCAGGAGCGGTGCGGCTACAGCCAGCATCAGCAGTCCTGCGCTTGCTATTGATTTTAAATACACGGTGAATGACTCCAAATGGAAGAGGGTAAACTGACCAGCCTCCAGTTTCACACACAGAACAGGCCCAAGGAGACAACCCCGTGCAAATTTTCCCCGCCGTCCCCATCATCCGAATCTTCTCGCAAGACAAGGCCAAAGAGTTTTACCTGGATTTTCTGGGTTTCAAACTGGACCGGGAACACCGGTTTGAGGCGAATTTCCCGCTGTACGCACAAGTCAGCCGATCAGACCTGTCGCTGCACCTGAGCGAGCACCATGGTGATGCAACGCCAGGCTCCACCGTCTTTGTGCGGATACAAGACATCGACGCGCTGCATCAGGAACTATAGACCCGGCACGGTTTATAAATGAATGTTTTGAGTTTAGCGGTGTCAAAAGTTCATGGAAAAAGAAGACGCCCGCAAGCAGACGCGAGCAGTACTGCACGAACGTTGCAAGCAAGTCATACGCATGCACCACAAAGGCGTTGGCGTGATGCAGATCGTCGAGCAGACGGGGCTGAGCAGGACGGCTGTCAACACGGCACTGCGCCTGCACAATTCAGGCGGGGCAAGCCAGCTCAAGCCCGGTGTTCACGGCAAAAAGCCCGGCAGCGGCCTTGAGTTGGGAATTATTGACAGCAAAAACGGCCTTTCGCACATCATGCCAGCCCACCCCCGCATCGCCCACCTGGTGCGCAGCAAGGCATGGCCCCAAAAAGTGCACTGCTCTACCGTCAGCACGCACGCCACGCTGGCCCTGAAAGCCTGCGGCATTCATAACGCCACATTCCACACCACCCGCCACAGCGCCGCCACCGAGATGATCAACGCCGGGGTAGACCTGTACACCGTGGGGGCCGTGCTCAACCACAAAAGCGCCACCAGCACCAAGCGCTACGTCCACCGGCCACCCAGAAACTGGCCGACGCGGTGCGGAAAATTGGCAAAAAATCCCAACCCCAACCACAAGCCAAAGCTGCCTAAATCATGAATTGCTACAGATAAAATAGCAAAAAGCCCACTAGTCACAATGGCTAGCGGGCTATTTATCTGGTGGGATGTGCGGGGGTCGAACCCACGACAAACGGATTAAAAGTCCGCTGCTCTACCAACTGAGCTAACATCCCCAGAGGGTTTGGCAGCTTGAACCGCTTCACCCTTTCTTGTTCTTCAGCAGAAGCGACTTTCATCGCGCTGCAAAGCCTTAAATTATAGCGTCGTTTTTACCCGCTGGCTGGCCCGGTTCTGGAAATTTGATCCATCAGCCAACCTGCGGCACACTGGCCGAAGGTGGCCGTCACGCTGACCACCGAGCCATAACCATGGCAATTGAGCGAACCGTCCCCGGTATTTTCGCCGGCACTTTCACTTGCGATGGCACACGACGCATCTGGCTGCATCACCGCTTCAGGGCTGAAAACGCAGGTCAGGCCGATCTTTTTTCCCTCGCGTGGCGCGCCATGCGTCTTGCGCAGGCGATTGCGCAGTTGGGCCAGCAGCGGATCATGGGTTGTGCGGCTCAAGTCGTCAATGTCAACCAGATGGGCGTGGCGCTTGCCACCGGCTGCGCCCACTGAAATAAACGGTGTCTTTGATTGAATGGCCCAGGCTGCCATGGCTGTTTTGGCCCTGACCTGGTCACAGGCGTCGATCACCGCACAGGCTCCACCGTGAGTGCCTCCGTAACCCGCACCGGGCAAAAGCCCAGGCCAGTTGTCGGCGTCGACAAATTCTTCAATGCAGGTGACCTGGCAGTTCGGGTTGATTTGCGCAACGCGCTCGCGCATGGCCAGCACTTTGGCCTGGCCCAAAGTGCCGTCCAGCGCATGGACCTGCCGGTTGATGTTGGACTCGGACACGTGGTCAAGATCAATCAATGTCAAGCGCCCCACCCCGCTACGGGCCAGCGCCTCCACGGCCCACGAGCCCACTCCACCGATGCCCACCACCACCACCTGGGACGCGTAAATTCGCTGCGCGCCGCCGACGCCGTACAGGCGTTCCAGACCGACAAACCGCCTTGAAAAGTCCATTGAAGAGCACGTCAAAGAGTTCATGCCGGTTTGGACAATGCGCTCAGGAAACACTGTTGACGCGCCAGATTTGGTATTTTAATGCAGCCACAGCCCCTGTTATGATTGCCGATACAGCTACAAAACTCGTAGCACTGAGGGTGGAAATGCCACTCAACCCCTGTCCCACAGTGCAGCCCATGGCCGTCACGCCGCCAACTCCCATCAACGTCGCGCCCACCAAGTGGTTGGCGACATCTTCCACACCACCAAAGCCTTCCCAACGGAACGATTTTGATGACGCAGCATAAAGTGCAGAACCGATGACGACCCCCGCCACCGACACAATGCCCAGCGTCAGCACTTTGCTTTTGTCACTGAAAAACATGAGCCAATCCAGCGCATACGCCAGCGGTGCCACAAAACTCAGCGACTCGGCGCGCCCGGAATTGGTTGCAAGAAAAGCCTGCTGCAATGTCTCAGGATGCTCGCTTACATAACCCAGACTGCCGCTGACCCACCACATGCCGACGATCACCGCACCAATGCCAACGCCCGCAAGCAAATTGTCAGCCGTGCGGAAGTCTCTCCGCAAAAGGGCCCAAAGCACCAAACTGCCTCCAAACAGGACGCCAAGCACCAGCCCGGCCAAGACAGGCTTGATACCCAGCGCAAGCGCAGCCCATTGCGACAGGCTGACACCGGCAGTTATATCAACCGCGACTGTGTCCACCGTGGCCACCCGCAGCACCGCTGTGATGCCCTTCAAAGTGGCAAAAGCGGCCAGCCCCATCACAATGAAAACGACAAGCGATTTCAAACTGCCGCCCCCCACGCGCACCAGCGTCTTGCTGCCGCAGCCAGAGGCCAACACCATGCCAAATCCAAACAGGGCACCTCCCACGGCGGCGGACAGCCAGAGCCAGCGGTTGGATGAATAGAGGGTTTTGGTGGGGTCAATCAGCCCGCCGTAAGCCAGCGCAGCAAAGCCGATCATCGCAACGCCGATGGCCAGGCCCCACTGCCGCATGCGCGTCCAGTCGCCCATGTTCACCACATCACTCACAGCGCCCATGGTGCAGAAATGGGTGCGCTGTGCGACAACGCCAAAGATCGCAGAGAGAAAAAATGCGGCCCAAAGCACTTGTGTGCTGAGCCATGAGATGTCAGGAGCTTGCATCGCCCGATTTTAGGGGTGCCAGCCAACACAGCCGTCGGACGCACGGCGCAACAGGTCAATCACCCGAATGACCGCAATCTGGCCTACTTCAATCGGGCCAGCCGCTCTTTAGCCGCACCGGCCGCTTCCGACTGGGGATAGGCTTTCAGCAGGTCTTCCAGCGTTTTGCGAGCTGCCTTGGTGTCTTTGAGTTCAACCTGGCAATTGGCAATGGACAACACGGCCTCGGGTGCGCGGATGTGGTCTGACGACAGGGACAGAAGTGAACGGAAGTTGGTCACAGCTTCTTTGTAGTCCCGAGTGGCATATTGCGCGTTGCCGAGCCAGAACAGGGCCGACGGGCCATAACCGCTTTGCGGATAGCGTTTGAGAAAATCGACAAACACGGGTTGAGCGGCCGCAAAATCGCCCTTTCTAAAAATGGCCAGCGCCGCTTCAAAGTCGCGTTTTTCCAAAGGCTCAGCCGCGAAATCGCGGCCATCCACCGACACTTTGACAGGCTCGAACTTTCGCAGCCGTTCGTCAACTCCCTGGCTCACGTCTTTTTGTTGCCGCTGCACCTCGGCAAGCTGGCGCCGAGTGTCGGCGATGTCGCGCACCAGTTGTTCGTTCTGCCCAGTTGCGCGCGCCACATCGCCACGCAACGCTTCAATCTGGTTTTGCAGGTCAAGCAGGCTGCGTCTGAGCTGGCTGCTGTCGTCCGTCGCGCGCCGGGTTTCCTCCGTCACTTTTTTTTCAGATTCCAGGCGCACAGCCTCGACCCGTTGGCGCAGGTCCAGAATCGCCCTGCGCGCCTCTTCGTCATCGAACAGGCCGGCGCTGGCCGAGCCCATCCACAAAAAAGCGGCCAATACCGCCACAAATTGCTTGCGCACGTTCATGGAGTGCGTTGCGTGCTTAGCTTGGTGTGCACGCGTAAGGCAGCGAGTCATCGGTAAGCGATTTCTGCACGGCGGTTCTTGGCCATGCTGGCCTCATCACTGCCTTGCGCCGCCGGTTTTTCCTTGCCGAAGCTGACAGCTTCCACCTGCGCATCATTCACGCCAAGCAGCCCCATCGCACGCCTGACAGCTTCTGCCCGCTTTTGCCCCAGTGCGAGGTTGTATTCGCGCCCGCCGCGCTCGTCCGTGTGCCCTTCGATTGCCACCTTGCGTTTGGTGTCGGCCTTTGCGTAACGCGACTGTGACTCGATGACTGACTGGTATTCGGACTTGATCGAGAAGCTGTCGTAATCAAAATAAACAGTTCGTGCACCAGCAGGTGCAACACCGTCCTGGCCAGATTTTGAAAGATCCACCTGTGTCACGTCACTTTTGGCGACCGTGCCGGTGTCTGTCTTGGGTATCCCGGTCCCGATACCGGCCCCCCCTGGCAGAACCTTCTTGCCAGACAAGTCTTCAACCGGAACATTGTCCAGCTTCACCGGGGAGCCACACCCCACCAGCAATGCAGCCAAAGCAACAGCCATCAAAAATCGATTCATGATTTCACTCCTTACCAGGTTAAATTGGACACTTACTGCTTCTGAAACGGACCCCAGTCCGGTTCACGTATGTCACCGCCCTGGCCGGCCAGGCGGGCCTTGATCTTGCCGTCCAGCGTGGTAGTCATCAGTGCTTCGCGCCCTTGCACCGACGTAGCATAAACAAGCAGGCGACTGTTGGGTGAAAAACTTGGACTCTCATCCGCCGCAGTATCCGTAATGGGATTCACGTTGCCGCTGGACAGTTCCATCACATGCAGTTTGAAAGCGCCATTCACCCGCGAAATGTAGGCCAGCCACCGGCCATCGGGACTGAGCGCCGGGGATATGTTGTAACCGCCTGTAAAGGTCACCCGCTCAGGGTTGGAGCCTGTCGAGCCCATGCGGTAAATCTGCGGCGCGCCGCCTCGGTCACTCACAAAATAAATGCTTTTGCCGTCAGGGGAAAAGGCAGGCTCAGTGTCAATGCTGCCCGATTGCGCCAGCCGACGCGGCTCGCCACCATTGGCGTCGATGGCAAAAAGCTGCGAGCCGCCGTCACGGCTCAGCGTGACAGCCAGTGTGCGGCCATCGGGAGACCAGGCTGGAGCGCTGTTGGACCCTCGGAAATTGGCAATCAAGCGCCGCTTGCCGCTGGCCACGTCGTGGATGTAGACCACCGGCTTGCGTGACTCGAACGATACATACGCCAGCTGTGAACCATTGGGCGACCAGGCTGGCGAGATGATGGGCTCCAGGCTGGCCAGTGCTGTTTGCGCGTTTTCCCCATCGGCATCGGCAACCCACAGGTTGAATCGCGTCCCGGCCTTGGTGACGTAGGCAATGCGCGTGGAAAAAATGCCTCTTTCGTTAGTGAGCTTCTCGTAGACGAAATCGGCAATCCGGTGGGCAGAAAGGCGAAGGTCACCCTGCGTCACCGCGTAACTCTGCCCACCCAAATCCTGCCCGCGCACCACATCCCACAAGCGAAACCGCACATCAAAGCGGCCATCTGCCAGACGGGTCACGCTGCCAGTCACCAAAGAATCTGCACCTTTTTGCCGCCACACCGACACATCTGGCCGGGTGACCTCGTCAATCGCGCCACCCGTTGTGTCAACACCCCGAAATTGGCCACTGCGCTCAAGATCGGCCTGGATGATGGCCCCAATTTTTTGCGGCGAAGCGTCATCACCCCTGAACGCGGAAACCGCTATAGGCAGCTGCGTCAGGCCCACACCCGAGACCTCAACCCGGAATTGCGCAAACACGCTTGCCGACAACAGCGCCAGCATACAAAACACTGCCCGGGTAAATGCAGTTGCCACAGAGCAGTTCAGAAGCGCATGGGGATGGCCTGTTTTCATGGAAAATGAGGGGATGACTAAAGTGACGTTAAGCGTGATTATCGCTGCCAGAAATGAGGGACATCAAATCGCGGCCTGCGTTGGTTCCGTTTCCTTTGCCGATGAAATTCTGGTGCTGGACTCCGGCAGCACGGATGACACAGCCGCCAAGGCAACGCGCGCCGGCGCTACCGTCCACCTCACCGACTGGCCCGGCTACGGCCCGCAACAGCAACGGGGCATTGGCTTTGCCAAGTGTGACTGGATACTGTCGCTGGATGCCGACGAACTTGTAACTGATAGCCTTCAACAGGAAATACTGGCTGCTATATCAGGCGAAGAGTCCGGCGCTGCCTCTGGCGCAAAATTTGACGGCTATCGCCTGCCCCGCCGCTCAAGTTTCTGTGGCACTTTCATCGAACACAGCGGCTGGCGGCCTGATTACACGCTGCGCCTGGCGAAGAGGACCAAGGCCGGGTTTACCGATCATTTCCTGCATGCTCACATGACCGTGGCAGGCACTTCCGGGCAGTTGCAATCGCCCATCATCCATTACAGCTATAAAGACCTGGATGATGTGCTGGAAAAACTCAGCCGGTATTCCAGGGGGGCGTCTCTGGATTTGCAAACCAGGGGCGGCTCGTCAACTTTGGGCAAAGCCGTTGTCAAAGGCCTGTGGTCGTTTATCAGAACCTACTTTTTGCGGCAGGGCTTCAGGGACGGCCGGATGGGCCTGGCCCTTGCCATCTATAACAGCCACACCACCTATTACAAGTATTTGCGCTTATGGATGAATGGGCGTATCCCTGCGGCAGCCAGATGGACTGACGGCGAATTTCGTTGAGTCCATGCCCACCAAACACCTGGACCTGGACCTGGGTTGCGGCGCGCGCCCACGAAATCCCTACAACCCCGATGAGGTGCACGCCATCGACCTGGCTGCACCAAACAGCATGG
>JAYVNK010000664.1:0-2554 GCA_043758475.1 Comamonadaceae bacterium
GTCAGCGTGGTTTTGCCGTGGTCAACGTGGCCAATCGTGCCGACGTTGACGTGCGGCTTGGTCCGCTCAAATTTGCCTTTTGCCATTTTCAACTCCAGAATCTTGAAGAGTTACAAAACCAGATAACACGCTTGCTGGTGCCGCAGCACCAACTTTAAATTGGTGCCCATTCCGGGAATCGGACCCGGGACCTCTCCCTTACCAAGGGAGTGCTCTGCCACTGAGCCAAATGGGCGTTTCACTTCTGCAATCACTCAAACCTGCAAACATCAGCAATGGAGCGGGAGACGGGAATCGGACCCGCGTCATTAGCTTGGAAGGCTAGGGTTCTACCATTGAACTACTCCCGCACAACTCTGCTGGCCTGACCCTGGGGTTTGCACATCCCTGTCTGCCAATTTGCCAGTCTGGTGGATGGGGCTGGATTCGAACCAGCGTACGCGTTAGCGAACAGATTTACAGTCTGCCTCCTTTAACCACTCGGACACCCATCCAATTGAGTGAACCTCAGATTATGCCACGCTTCAACGTCGTGTCGCAAACCTCAGACCCAAAAGTCTGTTGATTTGGCTTGAATTTTCAAGTGCCAGCCCGGCGTGCATCCCGCCAGTCACGGGCGTGCGAAAAATGTCCACAACCAATGAATGGCAGGGGTGGGCGAAGCGCTGACAGCGGAGACGGATGATTGGCCACCAGCACTTTGTGACGGCCAGCATCAATCAACACCCGTTTGCTTTGCGCGTGGGCACCCCACAGCATGAACACCACGTCCTGCGGGCCGTCCGACACATGGCGAATCAGCTCGTCCGTCAGGGCCTCCCAGCCCTTGCCGGCATGGCTGGCAGCCTGCGCCTCTTCGACGGTTAAGCAGGTGTTGAGCAGCAAAACACCGCGCTCGGCCCACCGCACCAGGCTACCGCCCGGCTGCGGAAAGGCCGGTGGGGGCGTGCCCAGATCACGCTGCAACTCCTTGAAGATATTGCGCAGCGACGGCGGCAGCGGTGTGCCCGGCGAGACCGAAAACGCCAAACCCTCGGCTTGGCCACGTCCGTGGTAAGGGTCCTGCCCAACAATGACAACACGCACCTGCTCGGGCGGCGTGAGTTGCAACGCGCGCAGCGGCTGCGGCGGGAAAATCACAGCCTGATCGACTAGCCGCTGCTGCAAAAAGCCCAGCAGCGCGTGTCCGGTTGCACTGGTGAAAAACTCGCGGGTCACCGCCTCCCACCCCGCAGCCACCGGCCAGTCCGCCGGATTGGCACTGGTCAGCTGATCGGTACCGGGGCTGGACGAATCTTGCGGTGACAGGCTCATGCTCGAGTCCAGTCCGTCAGCAAGGACCAAACAACTCACCCAGTGCTGTGCCCGGGTCGTCGGCACGCATGAAGGCCTCCCCCACCAGAAATGCATGCACCCCGGCACCCCGCATGCGCTGCACGTCGGCAGGCGTGGCGATGCCCGACTCGGTCACCAGCACCCGCCCCTTGGGCAACCCATCCATCAGGCTGAGGGTGGTCTCGAGCGAGACGTCAAAGGTCTTGAGATTGCGGTTGTTGATGCCGATCAACGGCGTTTTCAGCTTTAAAGCGCGCTCCAGTTCGCCGCCATCGTGCACCTCGACCAGCACTGCCATGTCCAGAGAGAACGCCAGCGCTTCCATGTCCTTCATCTGCGCATCATCCAGACAGGCGGCGATCAGCAGGATGCAGTCTGCCCCCATGACCCGGGACTCGTACACCTGGTAGGGGTCGACCATGAAGTCCTTGCGCAGCACCGGCAGGCCGCAGGAGGCCCGGGCTTGCTTGAGGAAGTCAGGCTCGCCCTGAAAAAACTGTTTGTCGGTCAGCACGGACAAGCAGGCTGCACCATGCTCGGCGTAGCTTTGTGCGATATCAGCCGGGATGAAGTCGGCCCGCAGCACCCCTTTGGAGGGGCTGGCTTTTTTGACCTCGGCAATCACAGCAGGCTTGCCAGCCGCGATTTTTTGGTGGATGGCCCCGACAAAATCGCGCGTGTGGATGCGCGACTCGGCATCAGCCCGCATGGCGAGCAGTGGTTTTTGCCGAACAGAAGCGGCAATTTCTTCGTGCTTGACGGCGACGATTTGGGAAAGAATGTCAGACATGGTGTGCGTGGGGTTCAAGCGCCGCGGGCGGCAGGTGGGGAGGCCAGTTGTTGGGTCAGTTCGGCGAGTTGCTGCAAGCGCAAGCGTGCCGCGCCGGATGCCAAGGCCGCCCTCGCCTTTTCAATGCCGTTGGCGATCGAGTCGGCCACGTTGGCGGCATACAGCGCCGCACCGGCGTTCAGGGTCACGATGTCGCGCGCAGCGCCGGCTTGATTGTCCAGCACCCCCAGCAGCATGGTTTTGGACTGCTCGGGTGTTTCCACCCGCAGCGCACGGTTGCTGGCCATCATCATGCCAAAGTCTTCGGGGTGAATCTCGTACTCGGTGATTTCGCCCTGCTTCAGCTCCCCCACCACCGTGGCCGCCCCCAGGCTGACTTCGTCCATGCCGTCCTTGCCGTACACCACCAGCGCGTGCTCAGCGCCCAGC
>JAYVNK010000665.1:0-2551 GCA_043758475.1 Comamonadaceae bacterium
GGGCATGAAGGTGGCGGTTTTGCCATAGGCATTGGCCACGTTTTGCACCACGTATTTCAGGATTTGCACCCAGTCTGCGCGCTGCACCAGAGTGCTGAAACGCGTGCCGATTTCGTTTTGGCCGGCGCCCGCGACCTCGTGGTGGAACACCTCAACCGGTACGCCCAGGCCTTCCAGGATCAACGACATTTCAGCACGCATGTCCTGAGTGCTGTCAACGGGTGGCACGGGGAAATAGCCGCCCTTGACGGTGGGGCGATGGCCGCGGTTGCCGCCTTCGATCTTTTTGCCGGTATTCCACGGTGCTTCGTATTCATCAATCTTGAAGAACGTGCCCGACATGTCGGTGTTCCAGCGCACGTCGTCAAAGATGAAAAATTCAGGCTCGGGGCCGAAGAAGGCGGTGTCGCCAATGCCGGTGGACTTGAGGTAGGCCTCGGCACGCTTGCCGACTGAACGCGGGTCGCGGTCGTAGGCTTTGCCGTCGCTGGGCTCGACCACGTCGCAGCTCATGAAGAGCGTGGTTTCCTCAAAAAACGGGTCAATGTTGGCCGTGTTGGGGTCGGGCATGAGCTGCATGTCAGACGCTTCGATGCCCTTCCAGCCAGCGATGCTGGAGCCGTCAAATGCATGGCCGGAGGTGAACTTGTCTTCATCAAAATGGGACACCGGCACGGTTACGTGCTGCTCTTTGCCACGGGTGTCGGTGAAACGGAAGTCAACAAACTTGACTTCGTTTTCTTTCACCATTTTGATCACGTCTGCGACGGTCTTGGCCATCAAATACTCCTAATGAATGATTTTAAAAAAGCTGACGCCTTGATGAACGCAGTTTTTATGCCATGCCCGCATCCGGCCATCGGTCTGCGCATTTGATTCAGCATTTCTGCGCAACCCCATATTCTGCCCTGACTTCGACGAGGTTTAGCGGGGCCTGACGGATGCCAGTCAAGAACAGAACAATTAAACCGCACAAAATTGGTGCATAAATAAAAATGCACCAAACTAATGCGCATTTAGCCTCGCACCAGTTCCGGTCCCAGTGTGGTGGTGAACTTTTCCAACCCTTTGAGCAGCGCCGGGTAAGCGGCGTCCACCAGTGCGGGCGCGCCTTTGACCCCCAGCTCGATATGCCGCCCGTATTGCGGATGGTCCACGCTGGGCAGGCTGAACACCCTGACGCCCGTGTGCAGGCGCTCGATGTCCTGCATCAGCGGTGTGAGCGCTGCTTCCATTGCGCCGAAAACGATGACGGATTTCTCGATCCAGGCGGCTTTTTGATGCAGATTAGCGTATTTGGAATCGAGCACCCATTCCATCATCGGCCAGGCCATCACGGGAAACCCTGGCAGGAAATGGACGCCCCCACGTTCGCCCACTGCGTGTGGCTCTCTGGACGTGCCGATGCCAGAGGCAACGGCCCTTCGCGCTGTCCAATCCTGCGCAGGCAGGGTTGGAGCCGCAGCGCTCAGCCCCGAGGGGGCTAATTCCCCTCGGGGCGGCCCGTCGGGGAATTGCATGCCCCCACGTTGCGGCCAAATCGAGAACCCCGGAATCTTGTTGTACGGGTTGGGGATGATCTGCGCACCCTGCGGGAACACGCCCATGTTCAGCCGGTGGATGTTGTCGGGCCGGTCGGGCTCGTACACGGTGCCCTGCTCCTTCGCAGTGTCTTGCATGCGCTCGCGGATCAGCGCCTCAGCCTCTGGGTGCAGGGCCAGCGCAACGCCCAGCGCGCGGGCCGCGCACTGGCGGGTGTGGTCGTCGGGGGTGGCACCAATGCCGCCGGTGCAGAAGACAACGTCGCCAGAGTCGAACGCGCGCTTTAGCGTGGCGGTGATGCGCTCGGGCGAATCGCCCACGTACTCTGCATAGTCAAGCTGCAGGCCCCGCGCGTGCAGCAACTCGATGAACTTGGGCAGGTGCTTGTCAGCGCGTTTGCCAGAGAGAATTTCATCGCCTACGATGATGAGACCGAATTGCATGGGTGTAGCGGGTGTAGCGGGCGTAGTGAAGAAGTGGTTTGGATGCAGGGTGCAGCAATCAATCCGGAAATTTTGTGAACGCTGCCGGCGGCGGGCCAGCGGGTTTGTCGCTGCCAATCTGAAGCGGCGCGTCAAAAACTATGGTTTTGCTAGCGTCTGGCGCTTTAAATTCAGGGGCCGCAATACTATTTTTCTTTCGTAACTGCTCCAACGCCGCCAGCGTGTAGTGCGCAAACCAGAGTGATGAGAAAGCAAACACCAGCGTGTAAATCCAGATCGCCACCGGCACCAGAATCGGGGCCATGGCAATGAACATCGCACCCGACGCCCACAGCACGCTGGGCGCGGCACCCAGGTAGCCGCTGATGACGCCAATGCTCAGCAGGCTGGACCGGTGCTCGCGGAAAATCTGCTTGCGCTCCTGGGCACTGGCATGGTCCACCAGCGCGTCGTAAGACATCACCCGGTAGGTGAGCCAGCCCCAGATCAGCGGCGGCAACACCAGAATCAGCGGGGGAATCAGCCACAGTGGAATCGATACCAGCAGGACGATGGCCGCCAGCAAC
>JAYVNK010000666.1:0-2542 GCA_043758475.1 Comamonadaceae bacterium
TGATCAAGCGTTTGCTGTTGGGGTGCAAAAAGCCAAAGTTGCGCGCTCGCCTAAACCCCTTAGGCAAGACATGCTGCAACAGCAGCCACAAAAAAGCAGCACCGCCCAGGGTGCGCACTTGCATCTTGCCCGTCTTTGCATCACGGTACCGAAAGCTCACCTGCCCATCAGCGCAGCGAAGAATGTCTTTCTCCTGAATCACCCCCCGGTACAGATAGCGCCCAAACACACGACGGCGCGGTGTCGGCGGGTGTTCGACAAGCCAATCCTTGAGGACGGTATTCACCCGCGTTTGCCAACCTGGGCCGTCGGCTCTGAACGCTGCCAAAATTTCTGGATCGAGCCGGATTGCGACTTGCTCCTTGACGGGGCTTTTGTTTCTGCCTCGGGCTTTTCGCAAAGCACCCAGCGTCGTTAAAACCCCGCCGCCCGGTGAGACGATGCCGTCCGCCCAGTCGATGGGGCTGGCCTTCTTGGCAGGTGCTGCTGCGGCCATTGCAGCTGCAATCTGCTCAGTGCTGAAGGTTTTCAAAGTAGTCTTGGGTTTGAGTGCGGTCGGCACAAGCACGTCTTTCCTGCACCCCTCAAGCAAACACCCCTGCCGAATCCTGCATGCGGTCTGACACCTCGCCCAGATGGTGCAGGGTGTCGCCAAAAGTCATCTCCATCTGCGTCAGGCGCTTGAAATAGTGGCTGACAGCGTACTCATCGGTGACTCCATTGCCGCCATGCAGCTGGATGCACTGCTGGCCCACAAAGCGCATGGAGTTGCCGAGCTGGTACTTGGCCCGCGCCATGGCCGCGCGTCGCTCGGGCGCGGGCGCATTGAGCTTCAAAGAGGCGTAGTAGCTCATGGAGCGCGCCAGTTCCAACTGCATTTTCACGTCGGCCATGCGGTGGCGCAGCGACTGGAAGCTGGCAATCGTCACGCCAAACTGTTTGCGGGTATTCATGTATTCCACAGTGATGGCAACCATCTTGTCCATCAGGCCCACCGCTTCGCCGCAGGTGGCGGCAATGCCGATGTCGATGGCATGCTGCAGTGCGTTTAAACCGTCCAGCGTGATGAGACTGGCAGGCGCATCTTTCAGGCTGACCTCGGCCGCGCGGCCACCGTCTTGCGTGCCGTAGCCCCGCGCGGTGACACCCGTGGCGCTGCGCTCGACCAGGAACAGTGCAATTTTTCCGTCCAGCTTGGCCGGGACGATAAAGGCGTCTGCCTTGTCGCCTACGGATACTATATGTTTAGTAGCTGACAGTGCATATCCGACGGGGGCTATATCCGCTTTTGACTCGCAAATATCGAGTTGGTAGCGCCCTGCGCGCTCTTGGTACGCCAATACCACCAGCGCCTCGCCGTGGGCAATCTTTGGCAACCACGCGGCCTTGACCGCAGCAGGCGCGTACCCGGCCAGCACGCCACCGGCGATCAGCGTCTGCGCCAAAGGCTCCAGCACAATGCCACGCCCCAGCTCTTCCATCACCACCATGCCTTCCACCGGTCCCATGCCCAGCCCGTCATGCGCTTCGGGAATGTAGAGCCCGCAAAGTCCCAACTCGGCCAGCTCACCGTAGGCCTCACGCGAGAAGCCGCCCGATTTGTCGATCGCGCGGCGGCGCTCGAAGCTGTAGCCTTTATCCACCCATTTGCGCACCGCGTCGCGCAGTTGTTCTTGGTCGTCAGAGAAATCAAAGTTCATGGTTAATCCTTGTGGGTGTGTCCTTATGGGCGTGACTAGCCGAGCACCGTCTGCGCAACGATGTTTCTCTGGACTTCGTTCGAGCCACCGTAAATCGTGGTCTTGCGCATGTTGAAGTAGGTGGACGCCAACGGCGCGCAGTAGGCGGCACCGCCCGGAAAGCCTTGCAACCCGCTGCCTGTCTGGTCTGCCTGCCAGCCCGCCTCCATGGCCTCATGGATCAGCGGCAGGGCGTAGGGGCCGGCCGCCAGCATCATCAGCTCGCTGTAGCGCTGCTGGATCTCGCTGCCGCGGATTTTCAGCAAACCGGCCACGTCAAGCGAATTTTTGCCCGATTTTTCGGCGGACAGCACGCGCAGCACCATCATCTCCAGCGCTACAACGTCCACCTCCAGCTTGGCGATTTCGTCGCGGAAGCGCGTGTCGGTGTAGACGCCTTCTGCCTTGGCGATGCGCTTCAAGCGCTCCAATTCTCGCTTGGCGCGATTCACGTCGGCGATGTTGGTGCGCTCGTGGCTGAGCAGGTGTTTGGCGTAGGTCCAGCCCTTGTTTTCTTCGCCAATCAGGTTTTCGGCGGGTACCTCCACGTTGTCAAACCAGACTTCGTTGACCTCGACGCTGCCGTCCAGCAAGGTGATGGGGCGCACGCTCACGCCTTTTGACTTCATGTCGATCAGCAAGAAGCTGATGCCGGTCTGCGGCTTGCCGTCGCTGCTGGTGCGCACCAGGCAGAAAATCCATTCACCATACTGGCCCAGCGTGGTCCAGGTTTTCTGGCCGTTGACGATGAACTTGTCGCCCTGCCGTTCGGCCTTGCACTTGACCGAGGCGAGGTCCGAGCC
>JAYVNK010000667.1:0-7999 GCA_043758475.1 Comamonadaceae bacterium
GTGAGCTAAAAAATTTTTATTCTGTCAACGTTTCATTAACCAACCCAAAGGAAAACCATGCAAGCATCCGCCAAATATTCACAGCCACGTTTCAAATCCGCCATGCTGGCAGGCGCTGTGGCAGCCACACTTTTCGTCAGCGGCTGTGCAACGCCTATGGGCACTGCATTCACCACAGCCGACGCAGCACCTGACGGCCAGGCCCAAGTTTACCTGTACCGCAAATCAGCGTTTTACGCTCGTGGCCAAAACGCCAGCGTACGGCTTAACGAGAAAGACATGGGCGAGCTGTTCAATGGCTCCTGGCTGCGTTTCACGCTTGCCCCCGGCGAGCACGTGCTGGGCGTCAAACCCAGCCCGATCAGCAAAAATTATGAAACCAAATTGCTACTGGTCGACAAGCAAACCCAGTATGTAGAGTTTGCAGTGCCGCCTCTGCTATTGGGCAATGTATTCATGTTGGGATCGGATATCGCCCCGCGCACCCCTGAGCAGGGGGTTGCGGATATGCAGGGCTTGAAGGGGGTGAAATGAGACGGACATGCCATCATGGTGGAGCGCCAGGAGCGCTACTGAAGAAGAACTTGATTGCTTCTGAAATAGTAGTTGACTATGCATATCGGACGAGCGCTAGAGCCCGGTGTTTCTTGAAGAAACGATCTTTTTTTTCTGCAAACGTCGGCTACCCGTTGCAGCCTGCCGGGAAACAAAAAAAATCTGAGCTGGGGAGTGCTTGCGCAATCCTGTGCTTCTCGTGTCGGACTTCAAAACTCCCTGTAGGACATTGCCGCTTGACGCCCGCTTTTCCTCTTGCTACAAATAGGAATGGATAGCCTGATCCGAAAAGTTGAGTTGCGCCTGCGTGACCTGCCGGTGCCGGTGGCGCTGCATTTGCCCAGCGGGCTGCAGGTTGGCCATGCACACGCGGCGGTTCACCTCTATTTCTCCAACTGGTCCAGCCTGGCCACCATGGCGGCTGGCCAGATTGGCGGCATGGCAGAAGATTTTGTGGAAAGCCGCATGACGCTGGAAGGCCATATGCGCGAGCTGATGGCGGTGGCCGCCAACCTGCTGCCAGGCACGCCCGCCAGCAGCGACACGCGCTGGTGGAGCCAACTGGTGCGCCGGGCCAAGTCTGCCACCGCCCATTCTTCTGAGCGCGACGCCGCACAAATCCAGTTCCACTACGACGTGTCGGATGATTTTTATGCCCTGTGGCTGGATCCGCGCCGGGTTTACTCGTGTGCCTACTACTGCGAGAACAGCATGACGCTGGCGCAGGCGCAAGAGGCAAAGCTTGATTTGATCTGCCGCAAGCTCGCGCTCAAACCTGGCGAGCGCTTTCTGGACATCGGCGCGGGCTGGGGCGCGCTGCTGCTGTGGGCCGCCGAACATTATGGGGTGGATGCAACCGGTATCACGCTGTCCAGAAACCAGCATGCGCATGTACAGCATCTGGTCAAGTCCAGAGGTCTTGAAGGGCGGGTGCACATGGAACTCCTGGACTACCGCAACATGGACGCGTCGCGCACCTTCGACAAGATCGCATCGGTCGGCATGTTTGAGCACGTGGGGCAGGCCAACATGGTGGCTTATTTCAAAAAAGTGCGCACCCTGCTCAAACCGGGCGGGATGGTGATAAACCACGGCATCACCGCCGGCGGGCCGGACCACGGCCAACTGGGCGCGGGCATGGGCGACTTTATCGAGAAATACATCTTCCCTGGCGGGGAACTGCTGCACATCAGCCAGGTGCTGCGCGACATGGCCCATGGCGGGCTGGAGATGGTAGACACCGAGAACCTGCGTCCGCACTATGCGCGTACCTTGTGGGCCTGGTCAGACGCGCTGGAAGCACAGCTGGACGCGGCGCAGCGTGTGCTGGCGTCTACCAGCAATGTCGCACGCAGTGGCAAAATCCTGCGCGCCTACCGGCTATACCTCGCAGGCAGCGCCATGAGTTTTGAGCAGGGCTGGATTTCACTGCACCAGATGCTGGCGGTGCGCCCTGCGGGCGACACCCGCGTGGGTGCGATGACGGGCGCACAATCGGCCTATCCCTTCAACCGAAGCTACATTTACCGGTGATTTCCACCCTACTTTGCACCACTCCTCGATGCTCTACAAATTCAAATCCAAAGCCGCCGGCGACGTCATCATGCTACAGCCCAACGGCGAAAAGGTGCTTTCCATCATTGGCAAAGACAGCGGGCCGCAAGGCATCATCCTGCCAGCCCAGATGAAAGCCGCGATTGATGCGCTCAATGCCGCCGTTGCGCAGGAAGAGTCCGATCAAAAAGCTGCCAGTGCGGCAGCTCAGGCTGATGGCAAAGCGGTGCCCCGGCTTGAGGCCGTCTCGCTGCGCCAGCGCGCGCACCCATTCATTGAGATGCTGCGCGCCTGTGACAAGGCGGGGCTGGAGATTGTCTGGGGGGTATGACGGCATGAGCGTCAAAAGCTGTCAAAATTTTTTACATCCGTGACTTAGGACTCGCGTCAAAATAAGTTGACTATATTTTAGCAATGTGTTTTAGTGTGTTCATGCAAGAAGCCGCCGCACTGCACGCTATTGAATCGAGATATCGCTCACTGAGCATGTTGATGGATGAGCGCATGCGCAGGCAATGGGCGGCGGCGGAATCACGCACTTATGGCTGGGGCGGTGTGCGAGCGGTGGGTGGCGTGATTCGAATGTCGCCCAACACCATTCGCAAAGGATTGGCGGAGCTGGCGGCGCGCGACGAGAACCCGCAAGCGCCAGTGGCGCCTGGCTTGCGCCGAACGGGCGCGGGGCGCAAGAAGCACACGCAGGCCGATCCGCAATTGCTGCAGGCTTTGGAGGGTTTGGTCGAACCCACAACCCGAGGCGATCCACAATCGCCCTTGCGATGGACGCTCAAAAGTACGACCCAGCTGGCGCAGGAGTTGACCCGCCAGAAACACCCCGTCAGCCCACGCACCGTGGGACGTTTGCTCAACGACCTGGAGTACAGCTTGCAGGGCAACCGCAAGACCCTGGAGGGTAGCTCGCATCCGGATCGGAACGCCCAGTTCGAGTACATCAATGCCAGCGTGAAGCGATTTCAGCAGCGTGGCCAACCTGTGATCTCGGTGGACACCAAAAAGAAAGAACTGGTGGGTACGTTCAAGAATGGCGGGCGGGAATGGCAACCCAAGGGCGAACCCGAGAAAGTGAAGGTTCACGACTTCCTGGACGCTGAACTTGGCAAAGCCATTGCGTATGGCGTGTACGACATCAGCGAGAACCAAGGCTGGGTGAGCGTGGGCATTGATCACGACACCGCACGCTTTGCCGCCGAGGCCATCGCGCGCTGGTGGAAGAAGATGGGCTCCAAACGATATGGCGATGCAAAGGAGTTGTTGATCACCGCAGACGGTGGTGGCGGCAACGGCAGCCGTTGCCGCTTGTGGAAAGTGGCGTTGCAGGAATTGGCGACCAAGCTGGAAATGCCAGTACACGTTTGCCACTTCCCGCCGGGCACGAGCAAGTGGAACAAGATTGAGCACCGCATGTTCTCCCACATCACACGCAACTGGCGTGGTCGGCCACTGGTGAGCCACGAAGTCATCATCAAGCTGATTGCCAACACAACTACCAAAACCGGATTGAAAATTCGCGCAGGACTCGACACCAGTGTCTACCCCACCGGAATCACAGTATCCGACAAAGAACTGGCCTCGCTGAACCTCAAACGCGCCAACTTCCACGGAGAGTGGAACTACAAGTTGCTGCCGCCTCGCAATAAATAGTGATCATGTTATTTTGACGCGAATCTTTACTACCGGAACCGTAAAATTTTTAAATGTTGATTTCATTCATTATTTCCCTCCCGGCACAAATATTGCTGGATAAGCGACTCAACCGCCTGTTTTTTTGACGCTTTTTTTGGAGTATGCGAATGAGAGTTGGAAAACAGTTTTTATTGGCCAGCTTGGTGGGCATGGCTATTGCTGGGGAAGCGTCAGCACTGGCGGTATACGGCGTCACCACCACTAATTCACTGGTGCGGTTTGACAGCGCCTCGCCTGGCACGATCAATAGCACGGTGGGTGTGACCGGGTTAAACGCCGGAGCAACATTGCTCGGCATCGACTTTCGACCGGCCAACGGGCAGTTGTATGGCGTGTCCTCGGACAGCAGACTTTATACGATCAACCTGTCCAGTGGCGCTGCGACGGCCATCGGATCCCCTGGCGGGTTCACGTTGAATGGCACAGCGTTCGGCTTTGACTTCAATCCCGTGCCGGACCGGAGCCGGGTAACCAGCAACGCAGACCAGAATTTGAGGTTGAATCCGATTTCTGGCGCACTGGCTGCAACCGACCCCGACCTCGCGTATGCTGTCGGCGACGTCAACGCGGGCTTCAATCCCAACGTTGTCGGCTCTGCCTATACCAACAGCTTCAACGGTACCCTCACCACCACGCTGTACAACATTGATTCGGCGCTGGACATCCTGGTGACGCAGAACCCCCCTAACAACGGCACGTGAACACCGTTGGCAGCCTCGGATTCAACACCAGCGATCTGGTTGGATTCGACATCGTCTTTTTCGGCAATCAGGCCTTCGCTTCGCTGACGACGCCCGGCGCATTTTCCAGCTTGTTCAGCACCAACCTGGCAACGGGTGCAGCGACATCCATTGGTGCGATCGGCAGCAACCTGACAATTGCCGACATTGCCATTCAGCAGGTTCCGGAGCCCGGAACCATCACGCTCCTGGCAGCGGCCCTGCTTGGTTCCCTTGCGGTTCGTTCCCGCCGCCGGTTGAAGGTCAATCGACCTTCGCACCTGACGCCTTGACCACCGGCGCCCATTTTTTGATTTCAGAGTCGATGAACTTGGCAAACTCCTGAGGGGTATTGCCGCTGGGAATCGCTCCCTGCGCCAGCAGCTTTTCCTTGACTGCTGGGCTGGCCAGTGCCTTGGCAACCTCCTGCTGAACCCGGTTGACCACCTCGGGCGGCGTGCCCGCAGGGGCCAGCAAGCCAAACCAGCTGCTGGCATCAAAGCCCTTGAGCTGGGCAGCCTCTTCTATCGTCGGCAGCTCCGGGATGGCGCCCGAGCGCTGCGCGCTGGTGACGGCAAAACCGGTGAGCTTGCCGCTTCTGATTTGCGGCAAGGCGGAGGGCAGGTTGTCAAACATCACGTCCACCGTGCCAGACAGCAGACCCAGCAAAGCCGGGCCAGAACCCGTGTAGGGAATGTGCGTCATGAACGTCCCGCTCATCGACTTGAACAGCTCGCCCGCCAAATGAATCGAAGTGCCGTTGCCGCTGGAGGCCATGTTGAGCTTGCCGGGGTTGGCTTTTGCATATTTGATGAAGTCTTTCACCGTAACGATGCCCTTGGCTTTGGCCGCATCGGCATTCATGATCATTACGTTGGGCACACCCGCCACCAGCGTGATGGGTGCAAAGTCCTTTTGCGGGTCATAGGGCATCTTGCTGTACAGCGACTTGTTGATTCCATGCGTGCCGACCGTGCCCATCAGCAGCGTGTAGCCATCCCCGGACGACTTGGCCACAACGTCTGCCCCCAAGTTGCCACCAGCCCCTGCGCGGTTTTCAACAATCACGGGTTGTGGAAACGCTTTGGACAGCTCGGTGGCCATGGCGCGGGCCAGCAGGTCGGTGGTTCCGCCCGGCGCAAATGGCACCACGATTTTTACTGGCTTGGCCGGCCAGGCGGCTTGGGCCAGTGCATTTCCGCCGTCAGTCATTGCCGCAATTATAATAGCTGCTTGTGCAATCCCGACAAGGGCTAGGCGGCGATTTTTCTCCAAAATTGACATGAAAACGCTCCAAAGGGTTGGTTGACGGCAACACGTGACGAAACTCGCTTCATGATAGCCCCAACCGGTGCGCTCACGGGCCGCCATCAGCCGTCTCACCCCGCATGCGTGGCCAGATCAGGGGCGGCCTTGCACGGGAATACCCTAATTTCCAAAATGGTAACAATCGTTACTATAAACAGCATGGAATCCCTGTACTCCCTTCAAGCGCAAGGCCGTGTTCACGTGTTTGACATGAGCACCGTACCGTGGCAAGCCACCGCAAACACCGGCCTGTGGCTCAAACCGGTGCGCACCGACGATGGCCAAGGGCATTTTCTGGGCCTGGTACGTTTTGACGCGTTTGCCCGCAGCGGCTTGCACCAGCACAGGGGCGTTGCCACCAGCCTGGTGATCCAGGGCGGCTTGACGGATTACCACGGCCCGATCCATCTGCACGAGGCAGGCATCAATATTTTGGGGTCGACCCATGATGCGGCGGCTTATGAAGACACGGTGCTGGTGTCGCGCCTGGAAGGTGCCGTCATCTACCCGCCTGCCAGCAGCATCAGCGGCGTGCATGCGGGCTCCCGTCACGAAGATTTTTGCAATCCCGATCCGTCGATTGCACCGGAGATCAATGTGCCGGTGGACCAGCAGCCGACCCACGCCACGGGCATTGCAGGCATCACCCGCCAAGAGATTTTTGACTATCGAGGCACCGGCTCAGATCACCGCATGGTTCAACTGAAATTGCGGCCGGGCGCAACTGCGAGTTTTAACGTCACGCATTTGACCGAATTCTGGGTGCGCGGCGGCAACCTTCTGGTCAACCAGCAAAGCGCACAGGCTAATGCGTTTGTGGTGTGCGAAGCAGGTTCCCAAGTGAGCTTGGCGGCGCCATTTGGCGCGTTGTTGATTGGCTGGGCCGAGGGGCGCGAAAGATTCGTGGACGCCACCGCCACCGCCGATGCAAAAGCCTCTGCCGACTTATTTGGATTCGGACGACTTCAGTGCTAGCACCAGTTTGTCAAGCGTATGGCCCATCGCGTTGAGTTCCTGCGCGGATACCCCGTTGAAAAGTTCGGCTTCGCGCTGAACGGCGTGGCCGCCAATACGGGCGAACAGCTTGCGGCCCGCTGCCGACAGGTACACCTGGCTGCGACGCTGATCGCCCGGATCGCTCCTGAGCACCACGCGGTCCAGCCGGCCAAGGCCAGACAGCGCACGGCTGACCGACATCTTGTCCAGCCCGGTAGCCTCGGCAATGTCGGTGGCGGCGCTGCCTGGGTGCGACGCCAGCACCACCATCACACGCCACTCATTCAGTGTGAGCTGATTCGCTTGCCCCATGCCTGCCTGGAAAGGCCGCGCAGTGAGGTTGACCACGCGCACCAGCTTGAAGAACAGCGACGAATCCAGCGGCAATGACTTGTCTGGCGACGGCGAAGTTTTGACGGCGGCTTGCAGCGAAGGTTTTGGCATCAATTGATGGTATCAAGCACGGGTGTCATGCTTTACGCGATTTTTCAATGACCGCCTCAACCTTGGCCAGCAGCGCCGCATCGGTCTGCACCTTCCAGCGCGCGTAGGTGCGGCGCGTGGCAATTTGCCACCCCTGCATTTCTTCGGCGGTGGGCACATGCACCTGCACGCCCAGAGCTCTCACGCGTTCGACATCTTGCGCAAACAACGTGCGCACCAGCACTACCTGCTGCCTGGCTGCGTCAATTCCCGCTTCGCGTACGATTTTCTGGTCGGCGGGCGTCCAGCTTTGCCACACCGGAGCGGCAATGGCAAACAACAAGATGTCGTTGGAGTAATTCCACTTGGTGACGAATTTCTGGCCCAGGGTATGCACCTTGGCGGCCAGAAAAACCTCCAGTGGGTTTTCCTGAGCGTCTACTGCGCCAGAGGCCAGCGCCGGCTGCGCGTCGGCCCAGCCCATGAAGGTTGGGTTGGCGCCCATGCCGCTCATGATCTCGCCATACATGGGGCTGCCCACCACGCGAATTTTGATGCCTTTCAGGTCGTCAGGCTTCTTGATGGGGCGCTTGCTGTTGCTGATTTGCCGGTAGCCGGTCTCGCCCACCGCCAGCGGTTCGGCACCGGCCCTGCGTACCATGTCAAAGTAGTCTTTTTGCACCACATCACTGGCCATCACCGCATCCCAGGCTTTGTGGTCCGGAAACAAAAAGGGCAGG
>JAYVNK010000668.1:0-2538 GCA_043758475.1 Comamonadaceae bacterium
CCAGTCTGGTGACCGCTGACGGTGTCGCGCGCGTTGTGTCGGCCACCTCACAGCCCGATCTGTTCTGGGCCTTGCGCGGAGGCGGTGGCAACTTCGGCGTGGTGACCTCGTTCGAATTCAGGTTGCACCCGGTTGGCCCCGAGGTTTATTCGGGTCTGGTGGTCTATCCGTTCGCTCAGGCGAAACAGGTGTTGCGGGCATGGCGCGATTTCAACGCCTGCGCGCCGGATGAGCTGAGTGTGTGGACGGTGATGCGCAAGGCCCCGCCACTGCCGTTCATTCCGGCGTCGGCCCACGGCACTGAGGTGGTGATCTTCCCACTGGTTTACTGCGGCGATGTGGCAGCGGGCGAGCGCGCTGTTGCCCCCGTGCTGAAGTTTGGCGACCCGATTGCCTCGGCCCTGGGGGCACAGCCCTACGCCGGATTCCAGACTGCGTTTGACCCGCTGTTGACGCCTGGTGGGCGCAACTACTGGAAATCGAACAACTTCAGCTCTCTGAGCGACGCGGCGCTGGATGTGATGATCGCCGCTGCGGCCCGGCTGCCCGGCCCAGAGTGCGAAATTTTTGTGGCCCAGCTAGGCGGCGCCATGGGGCGCGTAAAACCGGACGCCACTGCCTTTGTTGGCCGCGATGCCAACTTCATCATGAACGTGCATGGACGCTGGTCCGAGGCGCGTGATGACGAGCGGGTGCGCAGCTGGGCGCGGCAGGTCTTTCAGGATGCAGCGCCGCACGCCACTGGCTCCGGCTATGTCAACTTCCTGACTGAAGACGAGGCTGACCGGGTGGCTGCAAGCTATGGCACCAACTACGCCCGGCTCCAGGCCGTCAAGCAGCGCTTTGACCCCGGCAACCTGTTCCGCATGAACCTGAACATTGCACCATCCTCAACACTTTCAATACTTTAACGGGAGGCATTCATGAATTCCACATTGACAATCCCGGACGCCATGACCCGCTTGTTGACGCATCACCTGAGTACTTTCCAGGCCAATGATCTGGATGCGCTCATGTCTGACTACACCGACGAGTCGGTTCTCATCACGGGCGATGCAACGTTCACCGGAGGCGCTGAGATCCGGGGCTTCTTTGCCGCTTTGATTCCGCAGTTTCCCAGCGGGAGCACCAGTCTGGAGCTTGACAGAATGACCGTCGTTGACGACCTGCTTTTCATCGTGTGGCACGCCAGTACGCCGACCTTGAACGTGGCACTTGGGACGGATACCCTGCTGGTCAGGCATGGAAAGATTCACCGGCAAACGTTTGCATGGCACATGGCGCAGATCAGCCCGGTCGGGTGATGGATCGGCGCGATGCCGGTGATACCATCTTTACGAGACCAGCCAGCCGCCCCAGCCGCGTCATTTGACGCGACTGGGGCGGCGGCTTCATCAGAATCAAAACCATGCTGCTCGAGACCGCCGCCACCCGCCAGGATTACCGTTTTTTCCACCGCCTGCGGGTGCGCTGGGTTGAAGTGGACATGCAGAAGATCGTCTTCAACGGCCACTACCTCATGTATTTCGACACGGCCATTGCTGACTACTGGCGCGCTCTCAAACTGCCGTATGAAGCCGCCATGCACGCGTTGCAGGGTGACCTGTACGTCAAAAAAGCCGGCATCGAGTTCCATGCCTCGGCGCGTTATGACGACGTGCTGGACGTGGCGCTGAAATGCGCGCGCGTCGGCACCTCCTCCATCCAGTTCACCGGGGATATTTTTCGCGGGGATGAACGGCTGATTACCAGTGACCTGCTTTACGTGTTTGCCGACCCCGCCACGCAAAAATCAAAACCGGTGCCCGCTGTGCTGCGCGACATGTTTACCGGGTTTGAAGCGGGCGAGGGTATGGTGGATATCAAAATCGGGAGCTGGAAAGAGTTGGGTAGCGGTGCTCAGCAGGTGCGTACCGAAGTGTTTGTGCAGGAGCAGCGCATTCCGGTTGAGATGGAATGGGATGAGGCCGACCCCACGGCGGTCCATGCCCTGGCTGTCAATCGCCTTGGCCAGCCCGTGGCCACGGGACGCTTGCTCCAGCACGCGCCAGGAGTGGCAAAGATCGGCCGAATGGCGGTGAGCCGCGTGCTGCGCGGCGGCGGCCTGGGCCGTGACATTTTGCAAACGCTCATGCACGCTGCTGCACAGCGCGGCGACCATGAGGTGTGCCTGCACGCCCAGCGCAGCGCCGAAGGTTTTTATGCACGCCTGGGGTTTGTGCCGCGTGGCGAGCCGTTTGAAGAAGCGGGCATTGCGCACATTGAGATGTTCAAGCGGCTGCCTGCTGCATGACGCAGCGGGTGCTGGCTCAAACACTGGCTGCGCCTGCCGACAAGGCAATCAACTCCGCGTCAAAAGACAACCGGGTCGTCATGTTGCTGGCCTTGATGCTGTTTCTGGCACCCGCATTGGGCGTGCCGGGCGAGGAAATGCTGCAGGACACGCTGAAATCGATGTTGGTGTCACTGGGCGTGCTGCTTGCAGCACTGATGTTTTTCTGGAGTCGGCGAAACGGCATCGCAGCGGGCAGCGCGGGT